>JAJDHY010000013.1 GCA_030266385.1 Desulfovibrio sp. OttesenSCG-928-I05 | reverse complement strand
GTAAACAGCAACGCCTGGGCTGCGTTTATGCAGGGCGCGTCGCGGGTGCGCGGGGTCAGCCCCTTCAACGTCGCCGATTTGTTCCGCAAAGTGGCGGAAGGCGATGGATCTTTTCTGCCGTTGCCTGCGGAACCGGGCGCGCCTGATCCGACATTGGCCCCGCCTTCCGCAAACGCTGTGGATGCCGTCCGCCGTCTGCTGGAATTGCCGGAGCAGCAAGGCGTTACCGGCTACGTAGCCCTTCAGGCCGGTGCGAGTGAAGAGAGAAGACGCTGGCCCGCCGAACATTTTGCGGCTCTTGGGGAACGCTTGTGGCGTGAGGAGGGTCTCTGTCCGGTTTTACTCGGTTCCTCCGCTGAAAAAGATCTTGTGACCCGCGTCGCGGGGCTGATGGATGCCCCATCCGTCAATCTGGCGGGCAAGACCTCTCTGGGCGAACTGGGGGCCGTATTACAGGCCTGCCGCCTTCTTGTCAGCAATGATACGGGTACGCTGCACCTTGCGTCCGGGCTGGGAATGCCGGTTCTCGGTATTTTTCTGGCGACGGCCCAGCCGTGGGATACAGGCCCTTTCCGGGCCGGTAACTGCTCGCTGGAACCGGATATGGAATGCCACCCCTGCGCGTTCGGCAAGGAATGCCCGCGTGACGAGGCCTGCCGCCGGGCGGTCGGCATGGAAACCGTGGCCGGGCTGGCCCTGCACTTTGTGCGGACGGGGCAATGGGGTGGCGCGGCATCGTACGCGGGCGTACGGGCTTGGGAAAGCTGTCTGGACGAGGATGGTTTCATGGGCCTGCGTTCGCTTTCCGGGCATGATGCCGAAGACCGCAGCCGCTGGCTTGATGAACAGCGCCGTTTGTATCGCCAATTTCTTGACAGGGATCAGTCCGCTGTTTTTTCTCCTGTCATGCCCAATGTGCCGCTGGGGCTTTCGGCTCCCGTGGCCGAGGCCTTGCGTAAAGATCTGTACGCAGCCGTCACCTTGCTTGATGCGCTTATCCAGCAGGGACAATTGCTGCTAGTGAAACCGTTGCCGCAAATCAAGGAACGTTTTTTCGCGTCATTTACACGCATTGGCGTGCTGCTGCAGGAATCGCCCCATCTGGCGGCGCTGCGGCTGATGTGGATGGAAGATACGTCGGGCAGCGAGGATCTGGACCGCGCATTACGGCTTGCGGGGCAATATCACGCACTGCTTTCCTGTTGCATGCAACGGGTTGCGCAATAGCGCGCGTATCGCTTGCATCGCAACGGGCGGCGCCTTACGCGGCTCACGGTAGCGGGACCCTGTCAGCTTTTCGCTTTTTGTGTGAAAGGTGGCCGGTTTTGTTCGTTTTTTTCGTGTGTATTATTTTCTTCCTTTTTCTATATTCATGTTTTTATTTATATTTTCTCCGCCTCTTTTCTTTGTGGCCCGCTCTTTGCAAGAAGATGGCTGCAATGAAACTTTTTCCCATTCCGGGAGCAGGAGGAATATCATGATCGTTATCGACGGCAGACAGAGCACCATGGATCTCGGCAATTTTGCCAACCTGGAAGAGGTGCTGGTCAAAGTTATGGAAGACGAAATTGAACCCGGGCACATCGTGACCGACGTTATCGTCAACGACGAGGCGTTCAGCGAAATTTATCCGCACCAGGCTGAAGACATCGAACGCGATGAACTGCGCAGTGTGGAAGTGCGTTCGGTTTCCATGGAAGAAATGGCCGGCGACATTGTTGAAGAGATGGTCAAGGTCATCGGCATCATGCAGAACGGGTCCAAAAACGTGGCGGGCATGTTCCGTCAGGGTGATACCAGCGAAGCGCTGGAAGTTCTGCAAGACCTTCTTGATGTCGCCCGCAGGTTCCTCGGGACCATCGGCATGCTCAGCGAGCGCTTCCAGGACGGCGATACGGCTCTTGTACGTCACGGTGAAGAGCTGAGCGATCTGGTGGAAGAAATGGTTGATGTCATGGACAATCAGGATTGGCTCCTGCTTGCCGATCTGCTCGAGTATGAATTGATTCCTTCCCTTGAAACCTGGCATACGGTCCTTGCCGACCTGCGCACCGGTGTGATCCGCGAAAAGGAGTAGGCCATGCATGACAGTCTGCGCTTGCTGGACGATGCACTGGAAATAGCCAGGCAGGAGCTTCGGGCCCTTGACGCCGAAGACGAAGAGCGTCTGCATGAACTGTGCGAGCAGCGCATGACTCTCATGGATCAGGCATGGGCCAGACGTGACGGGTGCGACCCGCAGTTGCTGGCAAAGGCGCTTACCGCCATACAGAATGTGCAACGCTCGCTCAGCCTTCTGGCGGGCTCCCGGTCGCAGGAATTGAGTGACCTGCTCAAGGACAGCCGCCAGGAAAGTTTGAGAATCAACGGATATCGCCGGGCGACAACACAGGGGGGTGATCCCCTGTATGTGAGCCGGATCGGGTAGAGATACCGTATTCAGCCGCAAAAAAAGCCGCGCAACGCGGCTTTTTTTGCGTGCGTATATCTTTCAGGCGTACCGCCGTCTTGTCTTCTCCATCCATACGCCCGGACGTCTTTGGGCTGATTTCCCTGTCATTTCACTCGCGTTGTGCCCTGATTTCTCCCGCTCGTCCCGCTCCCGCGGATCGCGTGTGGAACGGCGACATAATCCCCCCGGTGTCCTGTAGTGATGGAGCCTCGCGGCGCAACGCAATGCCCGACCCGTGGCGCTTGCAGGCTTGCCGTCGTCAGAAGATCGCATCGTCCGTCACAGACTTTCGCCTGCATAACAATAAGCAGACAGGCGGGGACATTGTACGTCCCCGCCTGTCTGCTTCGGTACGTGAATCAGTATTGTAATCGAACCGGCTCAGGGAAGCGTGGTGCGCACGCTGGGTTCAATACCGCTCATGGCCTGCAAATTGCCGCCACCGCCGGGCCTGAGGCCGAGCAGAGGGCGTATTTCGCTGGTTATGGGTACGCTGACGGTCGCCATGCCGAGCAGGTCGCGGCTGGTGCTGTGCATCATTTTGATATTGAAGCGCACGTGCCTGGACGTAATGGTGTAGGTGCCCATCAGCACGGCGGCGCTATGAATGGGGCTGCGGTCCAGAATATTGGCGCGGCGGGTCAACAGAATTTCGCCGATTTCCGGGTCAATCAGTACGTCGCTTCCCTTGCGCAGTTCCTGCACGGAATAGCCCGACTGCACGAACCAGCGGGAAAGTTCTTCCGCCACCTGTCGGGCCAAAGGATTGCTTTCTTCCAGATTGTTCACGTTCACCGGCACGGTGACGGCAAGGGAGACGCCGCGCGCCGGGCTGTCCGGCTGACCGAGGCGTGCGGCCAGTTGCCTGTCGATATGCCGTGCAAGAGCGGACGCGGCTTGCGGGACTTGTCCTTCCACGGACATGGCGGCCAGCGCGGAACCGCCGGACAGCATGCAGAGCGCGAAGAGCGCGACCGCGAAACCGGAACGGCGGATATGGGTGGCAAAATGGTTCATGGCATTCTCCTGGGTACTATCTCTATAGCAGACAGCGCTGAAATTTCCGGAGCAGGGTACCGTTACGGTGGCCCGCAGGTACGAATGATACTGCCCTAGCGTATGGTGCGGAGCATCATGTCCGCGGCTTGCAGTTCCTGTTCCAGCGCGCTGCGCAGGGTCGGATCGCCCTCCGCCGCCGCGTAGGCGAGCAGATATTGTTCTCTGGCGAGTTCAAAGCGGCCCTGGGCGCTGTAAGTCCTGCCTGCCTTGTAGTAGGCAAGGCTTACCGGGTTATGTGTTGTCGTGACGACTGTTCGTGTGTCGTCGTCTTTGGCAAACCACGCGCACGCGCCGAGCGGCATGCAGAGGCAGATCAGCGCAAGGATGCACAGGGCGCGGCGGCTGTGAAGCAGTATACGGTGCGGCATAGGCTCTCTCCCCATCAATGGATGTCTTCGCCAAGGTCGATGGGCGTGAGGTTTGTCGGCTGGGTCGCCGTTTTAAAATCTCTGACAGTCAGCGTGCCTGTTTCCAGTGTTTTGCCGCCTCCGGCCAGCATGCGCCGGGCCATGGCGTTTGCGGGAATAATCAGCTGCGCGGTGCGCAGAACTCCGCCATCGGTACCCCGGATGAGCCGGGCGTTCATGAACACCGCGTCGCGGTCCACATAGTAGGTACCCACAACGAAAACGAGGCCGGAATTTTTGGCGGAAATATCCGCGACGTCACGGGACAGTAAAAATTCCCCCTGGCCTTCCTTGACCCGGACCATGGAACCAAGGCGGTATTCGCGCACGGGAAAACCGCGCTGCGTGAATTCGTGGAAAAGCTGTTCGGCCACAAAGCGGCCCAGGGACGAAGTCTGGGTGAAATCATCCTGATGCACGAATGATGTGGGCAAGGCCACGGTTCCTTTGGCGGGGATACTCATGCCCGCGATGAGTTGTTCCGTCAGTTCGCGTACTTTGAGGCGCAGTTCTCTCGCCTCCATATACCCGGCCGAAGGTGAGGATGACGGGGCGGGCACCCAGGTCACGCCGCCGCCACCGTCCGGCACGGCGAATCCCATATTACGCCCGTCAATTTCATAAATGCCGACGGGGAGTCCGTTAACCGAGCCGTCGCGCTCCGTGACCGGCACGGCCCCGCGAATAATGCCTCCCCCGGAAACCTGTTCCACGGATTGCAGATCGCTCGGCATAGCGGGCGCGTTTGACGGCGGAAGGTGCACTTCCCAGGCCGTGGCGGGGGAAGGGAGAAAGCCGAAACAGAGCGCGGCTGTCAGGAATACTCCCGCCACGCGTTTGATCCGGATATTTTTATAATGGAAGGGAATCATGGTTCCTCCTGCGTTCTGCTACGCTTATCGGCGTGTTTCCGCTTTTCTTAGGGGATGCGCCCCTTCGTGCCGGAAACCGGGCGCGGTTGTCGCTGCATGCCGCCCTGTGCCGATGGGGGAAAAAAGTTCCCCGGCAACATTCTTGCAAGGAGTCTGCCAACGCGTGCATTTTTCCCTTGATGCGCGGGAGCAGGGAGTATTTTTTGCGACAGGGGCGGCATACGGGCGGGAATGAAACGGTAGCCCTTAAAAAAAGAAGGCCCGGATAAACCCGGCATGTTCTTTTTCGTATATCCCTTGCCGTGACGCCGTATTCTTGCTAACAATTCAGACCGGTGAACTTTCGCCGCATTTTATTTTCGAGAACCCTATGTACGCATTCCGGATCGCTGATATGCCGCTGTTTTTCCAGAACGCCGCGTCGCTCGGAGACGTCCGCCGTTATTTTTTGGAACGCTCCATTGATACGTCCATGGCCATAGAGTGGCTGATCGGATTTTGCGTTCTTATTGCCGTCCTGCTTGCCCTCATTCTTTTTCTCGCCATCCGTAATAAACGGCGCGTTTACGTGCCCGATGACTGGATTGTCGACCCGCGCGCCATCAGGGATACGTTGCAGCTGGCCATGGATCAACGGGCCCGGTTCGAACTCCAGTTCCAGGCGCTTCAGGGCGGGAGAAGACCGGCTTTGCGCTGCTCCGGCGTGCGGCTGGAAGGGCTTTTCCTTACGCTGGAAATCAGCGGGCTCCAGACCCTTTCCTCCCGCTGGGATGGCAAGGAAGCGGATTGCTTTTTCCAGGTGCTCGGCCAGGGGCAGGTTCTGTATCACGCCTTTGTGACCAGGGTGAAGGATGTAAGCACTCAGGGCGACCGCTGCTTTTTGCGTATAAGCATCCCGGATCGTATTGAATCCAGACAGAAACGCTCATACCTTCGTATCGCTCCTCCCGAAGAATACTTGCTGGGAGCGGCCTTGTGGCACGGGACTAACCTGCCCGACGACGACACCCGCGACAACCTCCAGCAATGGGCGAAACCGAGCCTGCTGTTCATCCCCACCGTCAGTCCGCAGTTTTTCGTGACGGACGTTTCCGCAGGCGGCGTGCGTGTTCATATTCCGCGCGAATCCCTGTCGGAAGATATCAAGCAGATCAACGTCAGCGACCGGGTGGTGTTCATGGTGGATCTGTGGGATCCGGACAAAGCGCAGCGTTTGCGTTTCTGGATGCTCGGCCGCGTGCAAAGCCCGACACTGGACTTTCAGAGCAGGGGCATGGATGTCGGGGTGCAGTTTCTGGCCTGGGCCAAGCCGCGTGAAGGCTCGGATAGCGGCGGGGAGCTTGAATGGCTCAGGTTATCCCACTCGGGTGAAGTTGAACCACTCGGCAACTGGATCATGCGCCGCCACCTGGAGCTGTTCAGGGAAGGCGACTAGGACCATAGTGTGAACAGGCCCAGAAACAAAGAACGTTTGAAAAATGATGCCGCAGTTCAGAAAACTGCACTATCCTGACTCAAAACATATGAATAAAAACCCGGAGGCTGCCCTTCCGGGTTTTTTCGTTGCTGTCGACCGTGCTTTGTGCAATAGATAAAATGCTGTAAATGCCGCATGCCGTGACCTTTTTGTTTCAGGAAACAGCATTGTGTGGCGTGTTACTTTTCGTTATGTGCTCTATCAGGGACGGGACGTCTACGATGTGGGATACACAAGCGCTTGAACAGGCTATGACTTTGATGGGCACGGCGTTTTACCGTGCTTCGTTTACTCCGGAGAGCATAACTGCATGCGCGGCGATTGATGCCGGGCTTCAGGGTATAGCGGAAAAGGGAGCCGGTACTGCCGGGGCGGCAAAGGGTACTTCGGGTTCGGTGGGGCTTACCTTTGCGTCTTCCGATGCGGAAGCTGCCGGTGACAAGCGCGTCCGGGCGCTGCTCGGTGACAATTTCGAAGAAAACCAGTCCAGCTCATTGAATTTCCACGCTATTCGGGATGCGGCCGAAATGACCGCTATCCAATCGCTTTCCTGGGCACCGGGAAGTGACGCGCTGTTGCAGCGTTCGTTCGAGGCCTTGGCGGATCCTGCTATCGCGCGGGAAATTTTTGGAGAAGTTTACGCCGACTGGCTTTTCCACATACGGCGCGTTCTGCGTACCGGTGCCACCTATACCTGGGAACACGGTATCGTGCGGGACGGCGTCGCGGTCAGGGTGAGCCACATCATCAGCAGGGACGGGCAGGACACTGTTGTCGGTACCTTGCGCCATTCGCCGACGGATATTCCTCTGGACAAAGATGTCAAATTGCAGATGGAAGTGCTGGAAGGCCTTCCTGTCGGCGTATACTTCATCGATCACGATTACCGCATACAGTGGGTGAACCAGCTCGGTACCAGCCAGAGTCATATCAACTGGAAAAATCATTACGGGGGCGTGTGTTACGAACTGCCCTTCGGCAGAACGACCCCCTGTGACAACTGCCCGGTAGAGCGGAGCATTCTGGACGGGAACATCTATACCAGTGAACTGTCCATGCCCAACGGCGCTACCTGGCTGCTTACCGCCCGTCCCATCTATAGTATGGAAGGCGAGCGCGTCGGCGCTGTGGAAGTGGTGACCGACGTCAGCGAAATTGCCAACCAGCGCCGGGAGACTATGGAATCCCTGCGTCGCAAGGAGGCGCAGCTTCGGGCCTTCAACAGGGCATTGATGTCCCTGCAGAGCCGTCCGGTCATGGCTGGCGGTGAATTTACCAAAGCCGTTCAGGCGATTACCGAGACGGCGGCAGAAACGCTGGAACTGGATTCGGCCCGCTTGTGGCTGAACGAAGGCGATCATTTTTATTGCGTGAACAGCTTTTTCAGGGCGTCCGGCGTGCACCGCAGCGGCGGGCGCGTACCGCGTGACGCGTGCGCCGAACTGGAAGCCGTGTTTCAAACCCATCGCTACGTGGCTGTCAGCGACGTTAGCAAGGATGCGTCGCCGCTTGACGGGTTGCGGCAATACATCAAAGCGGACCTCAGGGCGGGCATGTGCTGTCCGGTCCGCCTGCACGGTGAACTGCTGGGCGTTATCAGTTTCGAGCAGAAAGAAATCCGGCGCTGGGAAACGGAAGAAAAAGCCTTTGCCGCGTCCATAGCGGATTTTACGGCGTTGCAACTCGGTCACCGCAAGCTGCACGAAAGCGAACGCCGCATGAGCACATTGATGTCCAACCTGCCGGGGATGGCGTTTACGCTGAGCATCGCGGACGGAAACTTTTCTTTTGATTTTGTCAGCGAAGGGGCCATTTTGCTGCTCGGCTACACGCCCGCGCAGATATGCACGGCGGAAGTATACCTGACCGAGCTGATTCATTCCGAGGACAGAGAACTTTACCGCCGCGCGCACCAGAATGTGGAGGCGGGCGCATCGCGTGAAGTTATTTTCCGCGCCCTGCGTAAAGATGGGGCGCTTCGCTGGCTCTGGGAACGCAGCCGGGTGGTGGAACTCAGTAAAGACGGACGTCTCGTCAGGGTGGAAGGATTCACGCACGATATAACGGAGCGCTACGAACTCAAGGAAGCGGAAGCGGCCAACAAGGCGAAGAGCGCGTTCCTGGCCACCATGAGCCATGAGATACGCACGCCCATGAACGCTATACTCGGGCTGTCGCATCTTGCACTGAAAACGGAACTTTCCGCCCGGCAGCTTGATTATCTGACCAAAATCAACAGTTCCGCCACGGCGCTGCTCGGCATTATCAACGATATTCTGGACTTTTCAAAAGTGGAAGCCGGAAAACTGGAACTTGAGCGCGTTCCCTTCCGCATTGACGAACTGCTGGGCGGGGTCAGTATCCTTTTTGCCCAGGGCTGCGAAGACAAGGGATTGGAATACCTGCACGTCGTCCGTAAGGACGTGCCTTATGAACTGATCGGCGACCCCCTGCGCATAACCCAGGTGCTGAACAACCTTATCAGCAACGCCATCAAGTTTACAGAAAAGGGCGAAGTGCTCGCCATCTGCGAAATGCAGGAGGAAACTGACGATTCGGTACTGCTGCGCTTTACCGTAAAAGACAGCGGTATAGGCATGACAGAAGCCGAGCAGAAAGGGCTGTTCGCCGCGTTTTTCCAGGCGGACGCTTCCACCACGCGAAAATACGGCGGAACCGGATTGGGCCTTGCCATCGCCAGAATGCTGGTTGAACTGATGGGGGGCGATATCCGGGTGGAAAGTGAAGCCGGAAAAGGCTCCACCATGTGCTTTACCTGTCGTCTGGATAAAGTGCCCTTTCCCGCCAAATTTTTTCATATGCCGGAAGAACTGGCCGGAAAAGAACTCTGGATTTGCGGTAACCATGATATCGGCCGTGAACATATCGTGGAACTTTTTTCAAGCCAGGGCTTCGTACTCAGGGAATTTGTGGAGCCGGGCGCAGTGCTGGAAGCGCTTGAAGCGCGGGAAAAAGCCGGCGGCATCCTCCCCGGACTTGTCTTTGATATCCGGCGGGAACCGGAGAAAACCGTGGATGCGGTGCATCTTATCCGCGAGCTTGCCTGGAAGGAGGCCCCCCGCATCATCGTGCTGATGCCTGAAAACCTGCCGCAGCGGCTCAGAGATGTCTGTCATTCCGATGCCGATACGGTTGTTCCGCGCCCCGTTAACCGTCCGCTGTTCATCGCCAATGTGATTGATACGTTCCTGGGAAAAGACGCGCACAGAGGATCGGGTATCGGGCTGGCGCACGACGCCGGGGCAGGCGTATCCTTTGCGGGACAGAAACTGTTGCTTGTTGAGGATAACTTCATCAACCAGCAGATCGCGGTCGAATTGCTGGAAGATGCCGGTCTGACAGTGCAGGTTGCCGGTAACGGCGCGGAAGGGTTGCGGATGCTGGAAGAATGTCCGGCGGGCGCTCCATTCGCCATGGTGCTTATGGATTTGCAGATGCCGGTCATGGACGGGTACCAGGCGGCGCGGCATATACGTGCGAATTCCCGCTATGACGGGTTGCCCATTGTCGCCATGACGGCCCATGCCCTGGAATCCGAACGGGAACGCTGTCTGGAACTCGGCATGCAGGGCCATATCAGCAAGCCCATCGACGTTGGTATACTATACCAGACATTGCAGACCTTTCTGGGCTAGTGCCTCGTCCCTGTCGTTTGTGTAAAATAGTTATGCGAAGGCCCCGCTTCCGATATCGGAAGCGGGGCCCTTATGTTCTTCGGCGACGTGCCCGGAGGGCGTCTCCAAATGATCTGGTATTTTCCGGTTACCCGTGCGCCGCGTGCGCCATGGGATTTTCCGCTCCCTTCGTATTGCAGACAACCTTGTTTCTTCCGCCGGCTTTGGCTTCGTACAGAGCCGCGTCGGCATCACTGATCAGGGCGTGGGGGGAGCCTTCTCCCGCTTCGTCCAGACAGGCGACTCCCAGACTGCACGAGATGGAGAACCGGGCGGAACCCACTTCCTGCTGCTGGGCGGCCATTGCCGTGCGCAGACGTTCCGCCAGAAGTGTCGCGCTTTCCTTGTCTGTGTGCGGCAGAATGATGACGAATTCTTCACCGCCGTACCGGGCGCAGTAATCGGACCCGCGAATGGTCTTTTCAATGACCCGCGCGGCGGATTGCAGTACGCGGTCGCCCGCGATGTGTCCCCAGGTATCGTTGACCTTCTTGAAGTGGTCGAGGTCAAGCATGACGAGGGAGAGCGGGAGCTTGTAACGGCTGTGCCGCCGCACTTCGTCAATGAGCCGTTCTTCGAAATTCCTGCGGTTATGCGTGCCGGTCAGGCTGTCATAGTCAGCGTAATGACACATCTGCTGGAAACGCTGGACGTTTTTCAATGTCAGCCCGAGGTGCCGCATGGCGGAATCCAGCGCCAGCCCCTGGTCGCGGTTGAGGTTGCGGTTCATGTTGGTCAGCAGAATGACGCAGCCTATTTTCTCCGTCCCGGCCACGAGCGGCAGGGTAAATGTGTGTCCGTCCGCCGGGGAGGGCGCGAGCTTGTCCAGACCGGGCAATTGCAGACTCATACTGGACGGCATGAGCGTCTTGCCGGGGTTCTGGGCCGAAGCGGCTTCCAGCAGAAGGGAACGCCAGGCCAGGTACTGCACGTGATCCTTGGGGGCGGCGATATACAGTTCCGTATCAATGCTGCCCTCGTCATTTTCATGGGTCAGGACAGCGTTGAGGGACTGCACCGGGAAAAGTTTGCCCAGACTGGCATAGGCCGTGCGCAGCACTTCCTTTTCATCAAGCTGTTCCGTGGTGCTCGTAAGGAAATTAACAAGAAAATCAAGCGTTTCGTTCTTGTTTTCCAAAAGCTCGCGTTCCAGGCTTATTTCCCTGGTCATATTCAGGATATCCTTGTGCAGGGCGGCGGTTTCCGTGGCCCTGCGCAGGACGGGGTCAAGCCGTTCGGCGGTGAAGGGGGGGCGCAGGACAACGCCGCAGCCCAGATCGAGCGCTTCCTCGACTTCCTGAAGGCTGTACCCTTCATGCAGGAGCAAGGTTTTGGGGATCATTTCCAGGTGGGCCGTTTCCATGCGGGGCAGCGCCGCAAAGGCGCGGGCGCGTTCAAGGCTGAAGCAGATAAGGCAGGGCGGCTCCATATCCTGATGGGAAAAATCGGGAAATTCATTATCCCAGGTGCGCAGCCGGTACATGGAACCGGCAAAGCCGCCCACCGTGTCCGCCTGGTTCTGGCTCAGGCCGAACCCCCAGATCGTATACTTCTTGTTTGCGTATCTCAAGACAACCTCCACTATGGGGTTTCCCCCAGCTGCCTTATTTTAAGCAAAAATCAGGCCATTTTATAAAAGCGCTTGGGAGAGAATGAAGGAGTGAAAACCGGGCGGAAGCAGGGGGGAATATTCCGCCGGGAGGGGAAAAATTTGACAAGGAAAGCGATCTGTGTCTCTCTTGGCGCATGGCAAGCAAACGTATATGGGCAAGTCTGCACCCCTTTTTTGAAGGGGGCGGCATTCTCGGCAGGGGCGTCGCCAACGCGGAATTTTTGACGGCTTTGTTACAGGCCGATCCTTTTGCCGCCTACCATTTTTTTCTGCAGGATCAGGCGCAGGCCGACGCTCTGACGGCCCGACTGGCGGAACGTTTCCCCGCGCTGGCTGCGCGCGGGGCCTTTATGGTCGGCACGCGTTTTGATCTGCCTGCGGCGCTGGCCCGGCACGAGTACGCCTGCTTCCATCTTTCAGACTATGTGGCGGATACCGTGCCGCTCATGCGCCTGCGTAACGCCCTTTGCACATCCCGCGCGGGCGACGGCGGCAGCGGCTGTGCAGGGAAATTTTTTCCTGTCACCGGCCCCACGCATTCTCTGAGTTACGCGCGCTACGCCCCTTTCTTTTTCGGCTTGCTATGGGAAGGCGTTTCTCCCGGTGATGCCATGATCGTTACCTCGCGGGCGGCCAGAGACGCCATGAGCCGTTATTTCGCCGCGTTTCGGGAAGGCTACGCGCTGGATCAGGCAGCTTTCCCGGAACCGGGGCTGGAACTGATTCCGCTCGGCGTTAATCCCGCCGCCTTTCCCGCCCCCGGAGAAAAGGGCGCGTTGGGCGCTTCCATGCGGGAAGAACTGGGGCTGCGCCGTGATGAACTGGTGTTGCTGGTGTTCGCGCGCATTTCCCACTATTCGAAAATGGATATACTCCCGCTTTTTCGTGCGTTGATCCGGGCGCAGGCGCAGGGGCTGCCGCACGGCGGCTACACGCTTGTTATGGCCGGATGGGTGGAAGACGGCGACACAATGCCGGATACCTACCGCACGCTTGCCGCGAATCTGGGCATCCGGCTGCTGGTTGTTCCTTCTCCCCCGGACGCCGTGCGGAAAAAGTTGTTCGCGGCGGCGGATATTTTTCTGTCTCCCGTGGATAATCCGCAGGAAACGTTCGGGCTCAGTCTGCTGGAAGCGGGCGTTTCCTCGCTGCCGGTTGTCGCGTCCGATTTTGACGGGTACCGGGACATTATTATTGATGGCGAAACGGGCTTTCTCGCGCCGACACTGGGTCCGGCGCACACGCCGGAAAGCGACGCATTATCCGGTATCTGGTTTGACAACCAGTACCACCTCCAGCTTGCCCAGCAGAGCGTCGTGGATGTGCCGCGCCTTGCCGCCGCCATTGCCAGGCTTGCCGGGGATGTGGCGCTCAGGGAACGCATGGGCGCGAACGCGCGGGAACGGGTGACGGGGGGCTTTACCTGGGAGCACTGCGTGGAACGCCATTGCGCCCTCTGGGAGGCATTGGCCCGGAAAGCGGAGCGGGCTGGTCCTTCAGGCCGTGCAGGACATACAGACCCTGCGCTGGTGGCGGGCCATGCCGGGCATACCGGAACGCACCGGCATCCCCTGTTCCCCGCGTATCCCCGGATTTTCGGCGGGTATTACAGCGAACTGCTTTCCAGCGAAGCTGCAAACGCCATAAGCGTGCGCTGGAGCGAGGCCGGAGAAGCCGTGTACCGGGGCAGGGATTTTCCTGTGGTGTACGCCGGGGTGGAGCGCCTTGTTCCGCTCGATGCTTTGAAAAAATTATTGTTCAGGGCGCGCAAGCCGGTTCCCCTGGCCGCCTTGCTGCCGGCAATGGATGGCGAAAGCGCCGGCTATGAGCATGCCGCCTTTCTGGTCCTGTGGGCCTTGAAGCAGGATTTGCTTGAACGCGTTTCGTGAGCCGCCATGAACGTTTATTATCAACTCAGTACATACATCAGCCATCGCCGGGCCGGGGAAGCCTATATTGCCTGTCTGGATGCCGCCGGTCATACGCGCGTTGACGATCCGGCGCTGGCGGATGTTGCTATCCTGCATGACGATGCGTCAAACCTGCCTTTCTACGTCGCCTCTCTTCCCCTGCGGCCGGGAGTGCCGAAAATAGCGTTCTGCGTGTGGGAAACAGACCGGCTGCCGGATGCGTATATCGCGGGCCTTTCGCTGGTGGACAGGGTATGGACGCCTTCGGAATTTTCTCTTGCGGCCATTGAACCGCATTTTCCCGGTTCCCGTCTGCTGCCCCATGTGGTCGAGCGCACCCGGCCCGGCCGGGACGCTTTGACCTGGGCCATGGAACGCATAGGAAAGCAGGCCGGGGAATCCACGCATTATTTTTATACGGTTATTGATTCCATCAACCCGCGCAAGAACCTTGAAGGACTGCTAAACGCCTTTATCACGGCGTTTCCCGAAGGCGGGGCGCAACGCGCGGCCCGGCTTGTGATCAAACAGTACCGCCAGCCTCTGGACGTGAGCGCTTTCGGCCATATTATCGCTGTTGACGAAACGCTGGATGACGAGCGTATGGCCGCGCTGCATGCCGTTTGTGATACCTTTGTCAGCGCGCACCATGCGGAAGGGTGGGGCATGGGACTTTCAGAGGCCATGAGTTTCGGCAAACTGGTGCTGGCGACAGGCTATTCCGGCAACATGCAGTTCATGACGGAGGAAAACAGCGTGCCTTTGCCGTACACGCTTGCTCCCGTGGGGCAGGCCATGTGCGATGCCTCCCCGCTTTTCACGCCGGACATGCGCTGGGCCGATGTGGATATTCCGGCCATGGCTGCGTCCATGCGCAAGGCTTTGCGCGGTATTTCCCCGGAAAAGCGGCGTACAATTCAGGAATCCATGCGCGCCTTTTCGCCCGAAGCTGTCAGCAGACGGCTTGCCGAACTGTTGCGGGAATTCGGGCCTGTATAAAAAACGCGCTTACAATGCCCCGCGCCGCTGCATGGTGCGGACGATGCCGTTGGATTTGCGCTGGACGATCGCGGAATTCGGTGTCCGGACCAGCGGGTTGGGGAGCATGGACGCAAGCTGGGCCGCTTCTCTGGCTGTGAGGCGGGACGCGCTTTTTTTGAAGTAGGCGCGGGACGCTGCTTCCGCGCCGAAAATGCCCGGTCCCCATTCGACGACGTTCAGGTATAATTCCAGAATCTGCTCTTTGCTGAGATTTCTTTCAAGCCGCCAGGCGATAATGGCTTCCTTGATTTTTCGAAGCATGCTCTTTTCAGGCGTGAAATACAGATTCTTGGCCAGTTGCTGGGTAATGGTGCTGCCGCCCGCCGTGATACGTCCGGCCCGCAGGTTGCTTTCAAGGGCGTTTCGAATGCTTGCGAAGTCAAAGCCCTGATGATCCCAGAACAGATCATCTTCCGCGATGGTCACGGCCAGTTGCAGGTAGGATGATATGCGGCGCATTTCCTGCCACTGGTAGGTTATTTTCAGGTCGTTCCCCGCGGCGCGGGCTTCCTGAATCCGGTATTCCATAAAGGATGTCATTTCCGGCGGGTCGGTCGCCAGCCGTGCTACCGGGGGCCAGACGACGTAACGCCCTGTATTCAGGAGCAGGAAAAGACAGACGGCCAGTGCGGCGCGCAGGATAACGCCGCCCGCACCGCGCGGCTGTATGAACCAGCGGATGACGCGCAGGGGCAGGGATGGTTTTTTATCGTTTTGCGGCATGAGTCTCCGTGTACCTCGTTTGTTCGTTTTCCCATACAGGGACGGAGAACTTGCGGCAAGCCCCGGCGTCACGGTAAAGTTTTTTTGCCGCCAGCCGAAAAAGCAGGTAGGCGGAGCATATTGCCCGCCCCCTTTGGAATGGCCTCATGTGCAACGTGCGAATATGACGCGGCGCTGCAAGAATACTGGAAAACACGGCCCTCTGTGTTCGCGATGGGACACGCTGCGGCTGTTACGGAGATGAATATGCGAATCCTGCGTATCAACGGCCTGCTCGGCCTGCTTACGGCCCTTGCGGTCAGCGTGTTTCTGGCCGGGTGCGGCACCACCTCCCGCGTGCCGGTTCCCGAATACCCGCAGGCGTATATTCAGGAAGTTTCTCAGGCGGCGGACCACTGGCGCGATATCGCTTCGGATGTCGCCGAACGGGTGCGCGTTGCGCTGCTGGAGCGGCGCGATCTGCTGGATAAACCGATTTTTCTGACCGCGCCCAACAGCCGGGATTTTGATCTGGCGTTTTTCCAGCTGCTGAAAACCGAAATGGTTTCCCGCGCCGTTCAGGTTTCCGAAAGTATAGAACCCGAAGGCATCCGTATGGATTATCTGGTGCAGACGGTTTATCATGATCCTTCCCGCCTCGGGGCGGGCGGCCCCCGCTACGGTGCGGTTTCCGATCATGAAATCGTGGTCAACGTTCACATGTCGTACCATAACCGCTATGTGCTCCACCTTTCATACACGCGTTATATCAACGACGCCGACTGGCCCTTGTACATCAGCCCCGAATCGCAGGAACCCGCGGTCGGCAGGGCCCGGACCATACGGGTCATTGGCAGGTAACTCATATGAAACGTACATTTTTTTCGCATATAACGTGTTGCGTGGTTCTGGCAGGGGCTTTGTGTTTGCTGGCCGGGTGCGGCACGTCAAGCCGTGATCCGGGACAGGTTATGCCGCTCTTGCCGCAGGCCATGCCCATGGATCCCCCCAACGGTTCCGGCATGCTCAGCCTCAACACCTATGCCGGGGATGCCCTGGCCAAGGAACTGCTGGTGCGCATGGGCTCCGGCGCGGGCATTCTGACCACTAATCTGGTGGAACTGGATGATTTTGAGCGGACCTCCGCCTTCGGCAGACTCGCTTCGCAACAGATCGCCTCGCGTATCGGCCAGCACGGGTTCCGGGTGATCGAATCCCGCCTGGGCGCGGTATTACGCATGAACCGCCAGGGCGAATTCATGATGACGCGGGACAGTTCCCAGCTGCTGACAACGGAATATGACGCCGGGGCCGTTCTGGTCGGCGCGTACAAGGTGATCGGTGAGAGGATTTTCATTTCCACACGCATTGTACGCATTGCGGATAACGTGGTGATGGGGGCTTACGAATACTATCTGCCGCTGAATAATGAAGTGCGCGCGCTGCTGGGCCCGGCCTCTGCGGGCGGCGTTTCACCCAGCATTTCGACCGCGCGTGAGCGTGATGTCTGGGCGCGTTATGCCGCCAGAGGGCAAGCCGTTCCGGCACCCGCAGTTGCTCCGGTAGCAAAGCCGGTACCGAAGGCTTCCGCTCCGGCGGTATCCCCGGCCACTCCGGCCTCCCCGGCCAAGGATAGCCCTTATCCCCTGCCGCTTAACGAGCAGGGAAGTATCGGTGTCACTCCTCACTGATATCGGGTCACGCGAACTGTATTCCCCGGCGGAACACCATGCTTCCGGGGGGAAAGCGCCAAAAAAAGAATCGTTCACTGTACGTAGCGACTTCCCCTTGCCGCCGAGTTCTGATAGGTACGGAACTCGGCGGTTCGTGGTCGTCCATCCTGCAGGCAGCGTCCTGAGGATATACAGAGACAGGCCGCGCCTGTTATGACCGCTCTTCATTTCATCGCTGCATTCAGAGGCTCCCATGCTTGAAGTCAATTTGCTGGATATAGGTATTATCGTCTTTCTTCTCGCCCTGATGGTGCGGGGATTTATGCGCGGTCTCGTGCAGGAAGTCGCAGGACTGGTCGCGCTCATACTCGGTTTTATTCTGGCGCGGCAGTTTCAGGATGATGCACACGCGTTTCTTTCCCAGCTTTTCGGGAACGAGGAATGGACCTATCTGCTCTCGTACGCATCGGTATTCACCCTTGTTATCATGGGGGTGTCGTTACTGGCGGCGGGGCTTCGCAAGCTTATGGCCGTTACGTTCACCGCCTGGCTGGATCGTCTGCTCGGCGGGTTTGTGGGCCTGGGCAAAGGGCTGCTGCTGGCGACGGCTGTTTTTTACGTGCTTGACCGCCTGCTGCCGGGTGCCGACTTTGTGCAGACCGCCCAGTTGCGGCCCCTGCTGGACGCCATGATCAAGTATCTGCAAAACTTCCTGCCGTCTTCCTTCATCATTGACCCGAGGTTCATGTGATGGCGGGGGATACGAACGCGCGTGACACCAAGGCGCTGGAAGACCTTTTTTCCGTCATCGATACGCTGCTGGGGCCTGACGGCTGCCCGTGGGACAGGGAACAGACACCGGATTCCCTGTGCGACTACCTCGCGGAAGAGACCTTTGAGCTTATCGACGCCATACGCGGCGGCTCTGTGGCCGATGTACGCGAAGAGCTGGGCGACGTGCTGTTTGTCCTTCTGCACCTCAGCCGTCTGTATGGCGAGAATTTTTCTCTGGCCGACGGGCTGAATGAAAGCGCGGCCAAAATGATACGCCGCCACCCGCACGTTTTTGCCGACGCTTCCTGTGAAAACAGGGAAGACCTGCTGCGGACATGGGAAGCCGTGAAAAAGCAGGAAAAGGCGGCCAAAAGCGAGGATGCTGATAGCGACGGCAAAAAGGGCGGCGTTTTCACTTCGCTCCCCCGGTCGCTTCCGCCCATGCTCAAAAGCTACCGCATCCATTCCAAGGCTGCCCGGGCCGGGTTTACCTGGGATAGCGACGAGGATGTGGAAATGCAGGCCGAGGCCGAATGGCTGGAACTGCTGGACGTCTGCCGGGGTGATGATACGGCGAAGCAGGAGCATGAACTGGGCGATTTGCTCTTCACGCTGGTGGAACTCGGGCGGCGCAAGGGGCTTAAAGCCAACGCCGCGCTGGACAAGACCGCCCTGCGTTTTCTCCGCAGATTCGCGTACATGGAAGAAAAGGCGGCGGAACGCGGGCTTGAGTTCGCGTCTCTGGACATGGACGTGAAAAACGAATTGTGGGACGAGGCCAAAGAGCAGGAAAAAGTATCCGGAGCTGAATCCTGAATTGTGTTGCTTCCGCTACGGGCTGTCGGACAGCCGGAACTTTCCTCCAAATACTGTTTTACCGCAGGAGTGATTCGTGACGATTCCCCCGGCTCAGCAGGATACCGCGCATACCGCTCCATCCGGTGATATGGCCGAACCCAAGGGTAGCGCCGGTTCCGGCGGTGTCACGCGACCGGAAAAGCCAATGGCGGAACCAAGGGTGATGACGCAGGATATGATCGCGCAGGAAATGGCCAGCAAACCGGCTGCCGCGCCCGTCGCCCCCCCGCAGCCTGCCGGGCCGGTCAACGATTTGCGTCTTTCATCCCGCAGTCTGCTGACGCTGTTCTTTTTCGGCCTGCTGCTTGCCGGGCTGTATCTGGCCTACAAGTTGCTGCTGCCGTTTCTGGATTCGCTCATCGTCGCCGTGGTTTTTTCCGCCATTTTCCATCCCGCCTACGAGCGCTGTCTGCGCCTTCTGGGCGGCAGACGGACGTTGTCCGCGAGCATCATGGTGCTTGTGTTCGTGGTGATCGTCGCTGTTCCCCTGGTGCTTTTCGTCACCGGGATAGTCCCCCAGATGCGGCAGAGCGGGGCGGCGTTTATTGCATGGTTCGGCGGCGGGCATGTGGACGAGATTTTTAACGAATATCTGTCGGACGTGTTTGACTGGCTTCAGGAAAACGCGCCGTTCCTCGAAATTACCGCCGCCCAGGTCAAGGCCAATCTGGCCGACTTTGCCCGCCGCCTCGGCCAGATGCTGATCGGGTGGTCCACCGGCTTTGTGGGGGTTACGGTCAACGTTGTTTTCAACTTCGCCATCTTCCTTTTGTTTTTCTTTTTCTTCACGCGCGACGGGGCGGCTCTGGTAACCCGCATCAAGTACCTTGCCCCGCTCCGGGAAGAACAGCAGGAACGCATTATCGGCACGCTCCGCCGTATTTCCCGCGCCGTGCTGGTGGGCGGCTTTATCGTCGCCGCGACTCAGGGCACGGTGGGCGGCATAGGCCTTGCCATTGTCGGCATCCCCGCCCTTTTGTGGGGCACGGTTATGGCCTGTGCTTCTCTGGTGCCTGTTCTGGGTACGGGGCTGGTCTGGGTGCCTGCCTGTTTGTATCTGGTCATCAACCAGCAATGGAAAAGCGCCATTTTTCTCGCCCTGTGGTGCGGCATTGTGGTGACGTCCATTGATACCTTCCTGCGTCCGCTCCTTATGCGCGATGCGTCCGGGGTGCCTGTACTCTTCCTTTTCCTGGCCATCCTCGGCGGCATTCACGCGTTCGGGGTGCTGGGGCTTTTGTACGGCCCGCTTATTCTGACCTTTGCCGTGGTCATGCTGGCCATTTACGGTGAGGAATACGAAGACCATCTGCGGAAGAAAACAAAGGAATAAGCCGCCTCGTAATGGCAACCCCATGCAAAAGCCCGCCGGACATTTGTCCGGCGGGCTTTTGCATGGGGTTGGTTCGGGGATGCGCCGGTTCAGGCGCTTTGCGTGCACAGGATTTCCAGATACAGGTGCATGGCCTCTCCGCGTCCCGAGGTGTAGGTATAGTGATCGTAATCACCCTCAAGCCCGTGGATGCGCATGGGGGAATCGTTGACCCGGCGGAACTTGCCGGTTTGCCGGACAAGGTCGGCCATGCCGCCCCAGCCTTTGTCATAGATGACAAGGGTTTTGAGCCCCGGATCTTCCGCCGCGCCTTCCATCTGGAATTCTTCGATGAGCGCAAGCCGCTCTTCCGGGCTTGCGGGCATGTCTTCCTGCCCTTCGCCCTGCAATTCGTAGTAATCGTTCAGAACGATTTCCGGTGTTTCCTTTTCGGCCTGATACGTGCCCGTGTCAGGAAGCTCTTCCATCGTGTATTCTTCACCCGGAGGGTACAGGCCCCCGGCATTTCCCCAGGAGGCGTTGCCGAAAATTTCTCCCTCCGGGTCAAAGGGATCCACCGCGAAGACGGGCGGCATTTCCGGTTCCGTATCCGTGGGAGTGCCCTGCCAGGCGTCTTCGTCCTGTTCTGCTTCTTCGGGCTCGGACGGCGCTTCATTCAGCGTAATATGCACATCGTGCGCGGAAGTGTTCTGCAGCAGTTCGTACCTGTCGCCGCTGAACGCGGGGTGATCGTTGATAAACACCAGGCTGGCCGTGAAAAGCGCTTCTTCGCCATTACCGGAAGGCGGGGCGAACATGAAGGAATCTTCGAACGCGCCGTTTGATTTCAGCATTTCCAGCCATTCATCGCGCGCGCCGCTATCCCTGATGGTATAGGCGAAGTTGCCGGACGCGGCGCTGAATTCCACCGAGGCGAGGCCCGAGGCACTGAGGGCGCTCATAAGCCCTTGCCAGTCGTCGCCTTCCGCAAACTGTGTCGGTTCTTCCGCGCTGCCGCCTTTGGTGATACGGCCGGAGACCGCCGGATAGCGCAGGCTCAGATCCTCTTCGCCCCATCCCGTAACGGGATCGATATACAGATGGACGATAAATCTGGCGTGCACCGTATGGGCGGCGTCATTGTCCGATGCGCTGGCGAAACCGTTTTCGGCCTTTTTCATGAATTCTCCTACACGCACAGGCTTGACCGGCTATGGCCGCCCAATTCTGCACATGTCTAGAGATTAGTTATATTATAGAGTAACGCAAGCATTTTTTTAGCCGGCGAGACCCGTCATCATACACGCGCCGTAAACGTTTCGGCCCGTTTCCAGATTGCTTGTTACTATGCTGTACAGGGTGCCGGTCCCTTACTTGTCCGCAAGAAGGCTTACCAGACGGCCTTCCCGGACCCGGACAAGCCCCTTGTCCGTCAGTTTGAGATTGGGGCTGACGGCAAGTCCGAGCACGCTGAACGCCATGAGCGGGTTGACGTGGGTTTCGCCAAGCGTTTCCATGGCGGCACGTACGGCCGCAAGATCGGCCGCCGCGCCGGAAAGGGGCTTGGGCGACAGGATGCCGCCTATGGTTAGCGGGGCGAAAGCCAGCAGCTTGCCATTTTCCACCACCACGTAGCCACCCTGTTTTTCGATAAGCAGGTTCGCGGCCAGAACCATATCCGCCTTGTTATGTCCCATGACCATGAGGTTGTGGTGGTCGTGGGATAAGGTGGATGCCATGGCACCGCGTTTGATGCCGGTGCCGGACACGAAACCGTAGGCCCGGCCTCCGCCCTTGCCATAGCGTTCAAAACAGGCGAGCAGCGCCGTGCCCGAGCCTTCCCAGGCAATTTCACCGGACGCGACGGGCAGGGTGACCGTGCCTTCTTCCACCATGGTCAGCTTGTCGGAGCGGATGATGAGCCGGAACGTGGCATCACCGTCAGGCGCATCCACGCGGGGCGAGAAATCCGCGTCACAGAGCGGGGACAGTTTGACGCTGTTGTAAAAATCCTGCGGGAACGGCGTAACGGTGGGCTCTTGCAGCGGGTTCGCCGTAGAGTGAATGCACTTTCCGTTTTTGTACACGGCGTTGACCGTAAAACGGGCCGGATCATCCAGCAGCACGAAATCCGCCAGTTTGCCGGGAGCAACGGCCCCCCGGTCCACAAGGCGCATGCGCCGGGCCGGGGTATACGTTGCCATATACAGCGCGTTTTCAACGGAAAGCCCGGTTTCCACGGCCTTTCTGTATACCCGGCTGAGCTGGCCTTCCGTCAGCAGCATGTCGGGCATGGTATCGTCGGTCACAAGGCAGCAGTGTTCCTGCAAGCCGTTCTTTTCAACGCATTCAATAACTTCCGGCAGCAGGGACTTGTACTGGATTTCCACGAACATGCCCTGTTCCACGCGGGCCATAGTGCGTTCGGCTGTCTGGTCGCAATGGTCCGAATCAACCCCGGCATAGAGCATGCGGGCAAGATCCAGCCCGAGAATGCGCGGGCAGTGCCCTTCTATGGGCATGGATTCATCCAGAGCCTTGACGGTATGGATGATGCGCCGGGTACGGGTTTCGTCTGCGCTGACGGTATCATGGAAGTTCATGACTTCACCCAGACAGACGACGTTGGGGTTACGCATCAGCGCCGCTGTTTCCGCCGCATCGATCCGGCCCCCCGTGGTTTCAAGATCCGTCGCCGGAACCGAACTGGGAATGGCGTACAGTATATCCACTATGCCGCCCGCTTCCCCGGCCACGGCGAGGTGATCCATCATGGCCTGTATGCCTCTGGCCCCGGCCACGTTGGCGATTTCATGCGGTTCGGAAACAATGGTTGTAACGCCGTCCCGCGCGATGGCCCAGGCAAAGGCCTGCGGTGTGATCATGGAGCTTTCGATGTGCATGTGGATGTCGATAAGGCCCGGAACCAGCCATTTCCCCGCCGCGTCAATCACCTCCGCCGGGTCAAGCGCGTCAGTTTCCTTGCCGCAGTAAAAAATTTTGCCGTCTTTTACGGCGACATCCCAATCCATGAACATACGCCGGTAAACGTTGAATACCTTGGCGTTGGTGATCAGCAGATCAACAGAAAACTTTTCCATCATACACCTCATATGGTCTGCATGTCCGCATGGACATTATTGGCAAATGAAACGGGTAAAATACGCTGATTACCGTTGCACGGCAACGCAGGAAGGTCAAGAGGGGATGCGGATGCCCTCCACACAAAAGCGCCCCGCTGCAAAACGGGACGCTTTTGTGTGAAAAGCCCGGCAAGGCCGGGGCATTTTGAGAAAACGATTCGCCACACGTCGCTTACAGATACTCTTTTTGCAGCTTTTTGGGCAGCGAGTGCAGCAGAATCTGATAGGACTCATCAATCATTTCCCGGAGCGTCCCGTCAGGCACATCCCCGTCAAGACGGACGGAATTCCAGTGCAGTTTGTTCATGTAATAACCGGGAACGATATCCTTGTACTCCTTACGGAGTTCCACGCCGTAGCTCGGTTCGATTTTCAGCGTGATAATGGGGTTGCCGTCCTTGTCTTCCCCGCGCATGGCGAACATCTTGCCGGCAAGCATATAGCGCCAGGCTTCCCATTCTTCCTTGTAATCCTTTTCGCAGCCTTTTTTTGCCAGGCAGTAGGCATCAAGCCATGGATACTTCATCGCGCACTCTCCGGTGTGCAGATTTTATATGATACCGTTTTTCCGGCACTATTTCGCGGCGTCCGTCCCGTGCCGGGGCGGACGCCGTGTTCTTGGCACACTTACGGCAATACTTTCACCACGTAGGCTTTTTCCAGAACCAGATACTTTCTGGCGAGCGCCTGAAGGTCTGCGGGGGTAAGCGCCATGGCTTTGTCCACAAGGGCTTTTTCCGCATGGATGTCGCGGCCCGTCACGGCCAGCGTCGCGGCCTCGGCACTGCGGGATCCCAGACGCTGACGGCCCCGGACGTAGTCGCCCTGAAGCTGGTTTTTGCCGCGTTCCAGTTCGGCTTCCGGGAGAGGATTGGCGTGCAGATCCGCGATGACGGTGCGGAATCCTTCATGGGCCTGTTCCACTTTGTCCGGATAGGTACCGATATAGAACATGGTCGCACCCGCGAGCGGGGCTTGCCACTGGAAGGCGGTAACTGTGTAGCCAAGGCCCTGTTCGTCGCGCAGATCACGGAACAGCAGACCGCTTTGTCCGGCCAGAATGTTCTGGAGCAGATTCATGCCCGCGACATCCGGCGAAGCGGCATCCACGCCGGGGAAGATCAGCAGCAGGTGGGCCTGCTCCCTGCCGGGCAGGGGAATGGTCAGCTCTTTCTGATCGCCCCAGACGGGAACGGGCGGAACACTCGCTGACGCGGCTGGGCTGGGGAGCTTTTTCGCCGCCGCGATGACCGCGTCACGGTCAAAGCTGCCGCATACGGCCATGACCCAGGGCTGGGCCGACTGCTTTTTCCAGAAGGCGGCGATATCGCCGCGCGTATAGGCGGCAAGCTGCTCTCGCTGGCCGAGGGAACTGTAGCCGTAAGGGTGATCCCCGAAAAGCAGCGGGTAAATGCGGCTGAAGGCGAGGGACAGGGGTTGATCGTCCCGGCGCACAATGGCTGCATCCTGACTCTTTTTGGCGCGGAGGAGTTCCTGTTCGGGCAGGGTGGCTCCGGTCAGAACTGTGCCGAGCAGCCCAAAAAGGTCCGCTTCAAAACGGGCGGGGTAGCGCAGACTGACGGTGAAACTCTGACGCCCGGCGGAAGCCGAGATAACGGACGCGCGGTCCGCTTCAAAATCCTCAATAGCAGTGGCGTTCATGCCTTTCGTGCCCTTGGTGAGCACGGAAGCCGTCAGCGTGGCAAGGCCCTGTTTATCCGGCGTGCTCAGGCTGTCCCCGCCGGTGAAGACCATGTCCACGGCGGCGTAGGGAAGCGTTGCATCCGGCAGCAGGATCAGGGTGCGTCCGTCGCCCAGTTCGATAATCTCTTCACTGCCAGCCGTTTGCGCGGCGGCATCCTCAGGGCTGAACGGAACGGGCGGCATGGCGGCACGCATGACGCTTTCCAGCATGGCGGCATCCGGCAGAGCGTTCGTCCCGGCGCTTTCTTCGGGCAGCAGCGCGGTGACCGTTGCCCGGTCGCTGGTGAACATTTCGCGCATGAGTTCCGTGAGAACCGTCTGATCCGTCATGCGGACCTGGGTCAGATAGTTGGTTTCGGCATCGGGACCGCCGCCGAAAAAGAGGAAATAGCCGAGCTTTGATGCATGCCCCGCAAGGGTTTCCTTCTGGCGGTACAGCGAATCTTCAAGGTTCAGCTTTGCCCGTTCCAGTTCGCGGGCCGTAAAGACGTGGTCGGGCAGTTTCGCCATATCCGCGCAGAACAGTTCCCAGAACGCGGCCAGATTTTCCGGCGACAGCGTGGCGTTGATGGTGAAAATACCGAGACGTTCGAAGGAATAGTTGGAGGCGGAAATGCTGTCCACCAGAAGCTTGTCGTACTTGTAACGGCGGTACAGGGTGGATGTTTCATCCCCGCCCAGCAGTTGGGCCAGCACTTCGAGGGAAGAGGCGCGTGTATCGTTCTGATCATACGCCGGGAAGGTGATGGCCAGATGCACCTTGTTCCAGGGGGTTGTTTCCACACTGACAAAGGGGCCGCCGTGGGGGAGCGCATCCCGCGAAATCAGGACGGGAGGCGCGACGGGGCGGGTGTTGGCCATGCCGCCGAAAAGGCGCTGGGCTTCATCCAGCGCTTCGGCCGCATTCACATCGCCGACGACAACCAGCAGCATGGACTGGGGCTGGTACAGACGGTCTATATATTCCCGCATTCCCTCCACCGAGTAGCTCATGATGGTTTCGGGGTAGCCGATAATGGGGCGTTCATAGGGCGTGCCCTTGAGGGCTTGGGCCTGAAGGCGTTTGAACATGCGGTTGCCGGGGGAATCTTCCCCGCGTTTTTGTTCCGCCAGCACGACCTTTTTTTCGGATTCAAGCTCATCCGGGTCAAGGCTGGGGTGAAACGCCATATCTTTCAGCACATCCATGCCGAGCTTCCATTCGGCGGCGGGCATGTCCGTGAGGTAGACGGTATAGTCAAAACTGGTGGCCGCGTTAAGGTAGCCGCCGGCCTTTTCAACATCGGACGCGACAGCGCCTTTGGGGCGTTTTTCCGTTCCCTTGAACACCATGTGTTCAAGCTGGTGGCTTATGCCCGCCTGATCGTCCGTTTCATAGGCAGAGCCCGCATGAACATACAGACGGAGGGAAACAAGGGGAAAACGGTGGTCCGGCTGTACGGCGACAGTGAGTCCATTGGAAAGTTTCGTCAGCACCAGGCCTCCAGAAGTTTCGTGTGACGCGGCGGA
>JAJDHY010000129.1 GCA_030266385.1 Desulfovibrio sp. OttesenSCG-928-I05 | reverse complement strand
GAACTGGAACCGCGCCTGAAACCCGTGGACGAAGCCTTGTGGGAACGTTTTCTCACTTACGTGCACACCACAAAAAAAGATACGCTGGCGGACAGGATCCTTGACGCCGCGCACCATTATGCGAGCTACTGGGAATTCCGCCTCATAAAATCCCTCAATGGATTTGATGAGGAACTGCCGGGTATTGAGGAAAGTTTCCGCGTACGGCTGAAAAGCCACGCAGACCTGCACGGCGTTTCCGAACTGCTGGATGAAGACCCTTCCTCGGCCTTTCGCAATTTTGTCACCCTGTGCGGCCAACTCCGTTTTCAGAAACGCTGGTCGCAGACGCCGCGCATTCCGGAAACGTCCGTTCTGGGGCACATGTTCCTTGTCGCCTGCTACGCCTATTTCTTCAGCCTCGGCGTCGGAGCCTGCCCTGCGCGACGCATGAACAATTTTTTCGCGGGGCTTCTGCACGACCTGCCGGAAGTGCTCACCCGCGATATTATTTTCCCGGTGAAAAAATCCATCAGCGGCCTGGACGAACTGATCCGCGATTACGAAGAGCACGAAGTTTCCCGCAGAATCCTCACCCCGCTGCAACGTCAGGGGTTTTCCGTCATTGTGGACCGGCTGCGCTACTTCCTCGGTCTGGATATAGGCTCTGAATTTTACGAATCCATACGTATTGACGGCGTAACCCAAGCCCAGGATTTCAATGCGCTGCAAACGACATACAACGAAGACCGCTTTGATCCCAAGGACGGCACGCTCCTCAAAACCTGCGACAGTCTGGCCGCTTTTATTGAGGCATACACGGCCGTACGCAACGGCATCGCGTCGGACCAGCTCCAGCAGGCCATCTGGCGATTGCGGGAGGATAACCGCCACAAGGAATTCGGGCCGCTCCACGTCGGCGCGCTGTTCGCGGACTTTGATTAGAATCCGTTCACATACCCCACACAGCCCACCGATTCACACATAAAGCACCCGGCTGGGATTTGAAAAAGAACCCCAGCCGCCGAATACGCCCCCGCCCCTCTCTCCTGACAAAAAAATCCCCGGAAAGGCTACATGATCCTTTCCGGGGATTTCGCCGCGGGCAAAACGCCGCGCGACGCAGGCGGCCTTATGCCGCCGCGAAAGTCCCTACCTCGACAATATCGCCCTCATGCAGCTCGGTGGCCGCCATGGCCCGCCCCGAAAGGACGTGCCCGTTCAGGCTTACAACAGCGGCTTCCTCGTATCCGCTGAGTCTGAGATACTCCGCTACCGTCCGGCTCGTTGAAAGCATCAACGGATTCCCATTTACGATAACATACACATTTTTCCGCGTCATGATGCTTTCCTCCATGTAACTGGTACTTTAATCCCAAAACACGAAAGCACCCTAATCGCAGCGGGAAAATATGTCGAGAATTTTTTTTCATTTACTCCGGCTTGAATTTCCCATCGTTTTTCCCGAAAAACCCAAACAGGGACGGTCAAGTATGGTACTTATTTCCCATCAGCAGGAACGTGCGCCCGCACCACTTCGCGCACAACGTCCATACCGCGCAGTTTTTCAATAACCTGATAGAGGTGCACGGTGTCGCGCACTTCCACCACAAAATCCATTTCCGAAAGATTTTCCATGGTTGTACGCACAGCGGCCGATTCGATGTTCACGTTTTCCAGCGCCATGGTCTGCGCGATGGTACCGAGCACGCCCTTTGCGTTCTCCGTCAACAGACGGATACGGGCGGGGTACGGCAGGTTCTGGGCTTCTGTCCCTTCCCACTGCACGGGCAGAAGCCGTTCCGGCTCCATATCCATGATCGTGGGACAGTCGGCGGTGTGCACGGTAACGCCACGCCCCCGGCTGATGTATCCGACAATGCTGTCGCCGGGCACGGGGTTGCAGCACTTGGCGAAGCGCACCAGCACATCGTGCAAGCCCTGAATGACCACCCCTTCCGTCTTGGTTTTGGGCGCGGCCTTGTCCTGCTTCTGTTCCGCTTCAAGCTCTTCCTTGGGCAGAAATTCGCGCAGCACCTTCTGCGGCGTTATGCGCGCGTACCCGACCTGGGAGAAGAGTTCCTCGGTTCCGTTAATACCCAGTTCAATCGCCACCTTGGCCAGTTCGCCTTCCTTGAGCGCTTTCTGGATATTGACGCCGACGCGCCTGCCCTGCTTTTCGAGCATCTCTTTGCCCAGAGATATGCTCCGGACCCGCTCTTCCGTGCGCAGATAATGCTGGATACGGGTACGCGCCTTGGCGGTTTTGACAAATTTGAGCCAGTCCCGGCTGGGGTGGCGGCTGGGGTCGGATATAATTTCAATTGTATCGCCGCTGTGCAGTTCTTTTGACAGCGGTTCCAGCTTGCCGTTTACCTTCGCGCCCACACAGGTATTACCGACCTGCGTGTGAATCTGGTAGGCGAAGTCCACTGGCGTCGCACCCTCGGGCAGTTCTTTCACAGCCCCTTTGGGCGTGAACACGTAAATTTCGTCCTTGAAAAGGTCAAAGCGCAGGGAGCGGAGGAATTCCTTGGAATTGCTCTCCATTTTCTGCCAGTCCAGCATTTCCCGCAGCCAGTTGAACTGGCGCACATCCTTGGCCTTGACTCGTCCGCCGTCCTTGTACAGCCAGTGCGACGCCAACCCGTGTTCCGCCAGGCGGTCCATCTCGGCGGTACGCATCTGTATTTCCATGCGCTCGCCACGGGGGCCTATCACCGTGGTGTGCAGGCTCTGGTACATGTTGGCCTTGGGCATGGAGATATAATCTTTAAAACGTCCGGGCACCGGCCGCCAGGTGGCGTGAATGAGACCGAGCACGGCGTAGCAATCCTTCACATCGTCCACAATGACCCGGAAGGCGATAATGTCGTGCATCTCGTCCATGTGCAGGTCCTGGGCCACCATCTTGTGGTAGATGGAATAAATGTGCTTGATGCGGCCCTTGACCTCGCCCTCGATGGCGTTCTTCTTGAGGATATCGCGCAGGGTGCTGATGACATGCTCGATATATTCCTCGTCGTCCGCACGGTGCCGTTCCAGCCAGTCGGCGATATGGGCGAAGGCGTCGGGCTTCAGATAGCGGAAACTGAGGTCTTCCAGCTTCAACTTCAGGCGGTGCAGCCCCAGCCGGTTGGCCAGCGGCGCGTAAATATCCATGGTTTCCTGGGAAATGGAAACCTGCTTGTGCGGCTTCTGAAACTCCAGGGTGCGCATGTTGTGCAGACGGTCCGCCAGTTTGACGATGAGCACCCGCATGTCTTCGCTCATGGCGAGGATCATCTTGCGGATGTTTTCGGCCTGCTGCTCTTCCTTGGAGTCAAAGGTGATCATGCTGATTTTGGTGACGCCGTCCACGATATCCGCGACTTCCTCACCGAACTTTTCCTCCACATCCTCAATGGTGGCCTTGGTATCTTCCACCGTATCGTGCAGCAACCCCGCGACGATGGTCGCTTCGTCCATACGCATCTTGGCCAGGGTGTTGGCGACTTCAAGCGGGTGGGAAAGGTAGGGTTCCCCGGATAGCCGGGTCTGTCCCTGGTGGGCCGCGGCGGCGTACA
>JAJDHY010000128.1 GCA_030266385.1 Desulfovibrio sp. OttesenSCG-928-I05 | reverse complement strand
CTCTATGAGGAAAAGGACTGAAGCGGGACTGCTTGCCAATATGTAGACTTCAGAGGGGTTCAATATGGCTGACGCAACGATTATTGAGGCAACTCAGGGAGGTGCAGCATGAGTGATCAAAAGACCGAACGGCAGTACCGGACTCGTTACGGCATTACAACAGCACCAGACGCAGCATACGACCTTCTTGACCGTTCATGGGAGCGGCTCCATTTTTTGAAGAACGTGCTTGAGGCTGTGGGACAAACTGACGGAAACATTGCCATGGAATCAAGCGCATCCAGTGGCTTGTCCGCAATCTTGGAAGATATAGCAATTGATGTTCAGGTTGCGCATTTTTACTACACTGGTACGGACGATATGCCAGGCAAGACTGGCGAAGCGCCGGAGGTGAAGTCTTGAATGCCAAGCGATGTGAACACTGCGGCGCTCCTCTGATGACTGATGAAATACGCTGGCGACTCAAGTTCTTGGCGGCTGTTGCTGGCAACCTGAACAAGATTGAACCTATCGGGGAAGATGCAGCCTGCGGCCTTATGTGGCTGCTGTATGATATAGCGGAAATGCTCAACCCGGAAAGCAAAGACAAGGAATAGCACGATATCCCCCATGACAAACCGGCCTTGTCTCCTTCATGGCGGCAAGGCCTTTCTCTTTGGGGGTTCCAAGGGGCTTCCCCCTGGCCAGCGCCCGGCAGTGGATGTGTCCACAACGGGTAGGCTGGCTCAGGGATAAGGCCAGTTCGGTTCCTGTTTTCTCCACCACACCCGCGTCCAGAAAATGACCTCATTCCTTATGACGGCATGAGCTTGACTTGCTATCATTTTTCGCTATCATACATCCATGAACAGTAGGCACCGCAAGACGCTCCAAGCGATCTTCTCCAATCCTGTTTCCGGGAACATCGCATTTGCCGATATCGAGGCGTTGCTTATGGCTGTCGGCGCTACCCTTAGTGAAGGCCGGGGGGCACGGATTCGCTTTGATTACGGCAATGAGTCAGTCTACTTCCATCGTCCGCACCCTGGAAAGGAAGCGTTGCGGTATCGCGTCACGGATGCGCGGGAGTTTCTTACCCGCATAGGAGTAAAGCCATGAAGACACTGGAATATAAAGGCTACCAGGCCAGAATAGACTTTGATGGCGAAGATAAAATCTTTGTTGGGCATATTGCCGGGATTCGGGCTATTGTGGGCTTTCATGGTGAAAGTGTGGCTGAACTTGAGGCAGCCTTTATTGACGCGGTAGACGATTACCTTGAACACTGCGCGGAAAAGGGAATTACGCCGCAGCGTCCGTTCTCCGGCAAGGTAATGCTTCGTATTCCTCCTGAACTCCACGCAGAAATAGCCATGAAAGCGGAGGCCAGTGGGAAGTCTTTGAATCAGTGGGCAGCCGAAACGTTGTCTCATGCCCAGTGACAGGCGTTTACCCTGGAGAAAGGTCTACTTCGTCAACTGCACACCGAAGAAATGTGACGGTATTTTTGACGGTATCTGAAAAGTTATGATTGAAATTGCCATTATATTTCACTCATATAGAACATACACTCGATAGCCCCCGCCCCACCAAATCACAGTCCGTAGAAGGACACAGAAGGCCAAAACACCTTGATAACAAAGGGTTTTGGCCTTTTCTTATGTCCATGGGAGTGCATTTGGGGGTATTGATTTCTACTCAATCTTTGAGTAGAAAATTGAGTATGCAGAGACTTAATCTTTTTTTTACTCAATTTCGTTCAAGCGAGGTGAAGCCGTGTCCCTAACTGAAGATATCCCTAAAAAAGAAAAGGTAGCGCGTCGCGTCGAGTTCCACGACACGTTCCTCAAAAGCCTTAAAGTTGACGCTAAGCCTGGCAAGAAACCGGGTGCTAAAGAAGTACGCTATACAGACGTGAGGGTGTCCGGTTTGACGCTGGCGGTAATTCCTGCCTCCAAAAACAAACCCGGTCTAAAACGCTGGTATTTTCGGTATAAATACGCGGGTAAGGCAAGCATGATTACTCTTGGTGAATATCCTACCGTCACGCTTGCCGATGCTCGCGAAAGGGCGCGACAAGCTCAAAAAGACCTCGACCAAGGCATAAACCCTTCCCAGAAAAAGAGGCTGGAGCGTGAAGCTTTAGAGAAAGGTAGCGCAACTTTTCAATCGGATGCCGAGCAGTGGCTTGATGACCGCACAGTCAATTGGGAAGCATCCCATGCCAAGCGTAATAGAGCGAGACTTGAAAACAATATTTTTCCAGTTCTTGGCATGAAAAGTTTTAACGACTTGAAATTGGATGACTTCAGCAACGCTTTCAAGCCAATCATCGCAAGAGGCTCTTTGGAAACAGCGCAGCGCATCTGTGCCATGTGTATTGAAATATTAGGTTTTGCAAGCAGGCGTGGGCACCTGGAAAATGCGAATATAATTTTCGCTTTGCAGCAGTATAAAAAAAAGGAACTACCCCGCCCAAAGAGGCGCGGACTACCAACCATCACAGAACCGGATGATGTAGGCGAACTGCTTTGCAAGATTCAAGAAGCCGAAGGACGCCAAACCTATCCGGTTGCTTTGGCGCTCCAGCTTGCGCCGTATGTTGCGTTGCGCCCGAGCGAATTGGTCGGCGGAAAGTGGGAAGAAATAAACTTGAATAAAGCCGAATGGTACATCTGTGAAGACCGCATGAAGATGGGGTTTGACCATGTTATCCCCCTGCCCCACCAAGCCGTAGAACTCATAAAACGACTGAAAGCCTTCAGTGGCAATGGCAAATTAATGTTCCCCTCTTCCGGTCGAGGCCGAGGCGAGCACATAACCACGGCAGCCTTGATAATGGCCATTCGGCGGATGAAGTACCAGCCTGGCGAGTTCGTCACCCACGGCTTTAGGTCAATGTTCAGCACCATCATGAACGGCAACAAAACCCATGAAATAAAAGACAAAGGCTTTGACTTGCCACCGTTTGACCGGGATTTGATAGAAATTCAGCTAGCCCATTCTGAAAAGGATAAAATTCGGAAGGCCTACAATCGACGCGACCCCTACGTCAGAGTTCATGAGCGGCGGAATATGTTGCAAACCTACGCGGACTTGCTTGACCATTTAAGAACGCAGCACAGGGGGCAAGTAAAATGACACCTCAAAGTCCATATAATTTTGATGACCTGACAGTCGAAAAAAAGTGCGACTACCTTTTCAGCATGCTATCAGAGATTAATTCGGAATTAAATAATCTTAAAAACAAAGCAAATACTATACAAACAGAAGACATTGAGTTTCGACTTCAAGTCGTTGAAGACTTTATAACAGAAAGCTATCCATCTGTAGAAGATTTACAAAAACTTATAGCTATCCCCCCAAAAGTATGGGCAAAAGTACTTGCAACGAATACAAATTGGCACAATTTAACTTACCTAGAATATCTTTACCGAAAAAGCAAAATTCAATGGAAAGGCGCAAGCATACTAACGCGTAAACAAGTTGCGTATGGCCTGCGAATTTTTGAGGAATACGAGCTAAAAGAAGGGCCTCTATCGCAAAATTATGGTCTGTTTCATAACATG
>JAJDHY010000127.1 GCA_030266385.1 Desulfovibrio sp. OttesenSCG-928-I05 | reverse complement strand
CGCCGGATAACTACGCGGAATTCGACGTGCGTATCGCGGATGACCAGTACAGCGAACTGAACGAAGCCTTTATCGTGGAAATTACCGGGGTAAAGGGCAGCGAAGCCCATGTGAAACCCGGTTGCGGTTCCGTCACCACCACGATTGTGGATGATACCCAGCCCTGGTTGCCGGAATATGAAGAAGGCACGGAAGGGTTTGATTACATCAAGGGCGTTCACGGCGAAAAAACAGGCGCTCTGGACGGGCCTGTCGTGACCATCTCCGGCCGTGAGTTCGTCTCCGAATCCAGCGGCAGTATGCTCTTTCAGGTAATTTTCTCCGAAGTGCCCGTGGAAGACGTTACCGTTACCCTCTGCTTTACACCCGATGAAGGGACAGCATTCGGCATTGCCGACTTTATTGAAAGCGGCGATGTGGATGAATTGCTCGCCCTGCTGAACAGCCTCAACACGCTTGCGCCGAACGAAGCGCTGAGCCCGGTATTTACCAACTACATTGAAAAAGACGGCAAGGTGTACGTTGACGTCACCATCAGCAAGGAAATGTCCAGTTCCGACCTCCAGTTCCCTGTATACAACGACCATTTGTCCGAAGACTCGGAAGGCTTTGAACTTTCCATCGACAAGCTCCAGGGGGGCGAAGCGCAGATCGGAGCGGAATCCAGCTTTAAATCCACCATTGAAGATGACGGCAAGGGCTTCATCGTCGGCGTCCAGTGCTATGATCCGGACCGCAACGGCGGCCAGTGGGTGGGCGATTCCACCATTGAGCCGAATGATGGCGGCAATATCATGTTCAAGGTGTTCCTGACAAAACCAAGTTGTGAAACAGATCCGGATTTCCCCGCGACAGCGGTTGAGAACATGACCGTAACGGTGGACATACGATGCAGCCAGAGCGGCTATACCGGCGACAAAACCGTTACCATCAACGGTGAAGTCAAAACCGTCAGCTTCGAAAACGGCAAGGCCACCATCAAGATTGGTATAGCCGAGGGTGAGTCCGAAGTCGTTATCTCCCTTCCCAAGTATGATGATGACGGCGACCCCGCCACCGCCTCCCCCGGCCAGTACTGGGAAGCGAAAATCACCGGTACGGAAAACTGCGAATCCTACGTGGGCATGAACGATTATGCCACGGCGGAAATCATCAGCGGCGGTAACGGCCCCTGGACCCATATCGGGCTGAAGGTCGATCCCGGCAGTGCCAACAATATAACGGATCCGGAGTACGCGAACACCACACTGACAGAAGAAGGCACAACCGCCGATTTCCTGTTGACCTTTGGCGGTGAAAAACACGACCCCAACGACACAGGAAATATTGATAAACCTTTGGTCATTACGGTGCAGATACTCGGCAGAGGTGGCGATCTCGGTGCCACAGCGGGCGGTGCTAACAGCGACTTTGATATGAGCACATTCGCAGAGGAGAACCCGCACCTTGAAAACTTCAGTCTGGACGCCAACGGCCTTTTGACCTTCACCATCAAGGCGGGCACACCTTACAAGGACGGCATTTCCCTGAAGATTCCCATCCTTGCGGGAGACGGCATCGAGCCGACGGAATTCTACTCCATCAAGCTGGTCAACGTGAAAAACAGTGCCGGAGTTACCGTTGGTTCGGTGGACAGAAGCGGCGAGGATATGGGCATTATCAGTACCGATCCCGGGCCGAAACTCAGCCTGCATCATACGGAACGCGCAACGGACGACCCGGAAGGAACCCATACCAACCCCCACGACGGAACCCAGACGTCCCTGACGGACGGTCAGGTAATCGAAGGCAACACAAAAACCTTCTATCTGGAACTGGATCAGCCCGTGGACGGTGATTTCACCATCGTGCTCAACTACACGGGCAGCGGAACCAATGCGACCGATTACGGCAAGGATTTCGTGGCTTCGCCCCAGACGCTGTGGTTCAAGAACGGCACGGCTGAAGGCTCCGGCTGGGAACTTGTGGACGGCAAATACCGCTACGAATTCAAGGTATCCATCCCGGATGACCAGTATTCCGAAGTCAACGAGCAGTTCACCGTCTCCATCAAGGAAGTGAAAGGCAATACCGTTACCGTTGATAATGACAGCAAGTCGGTTGATACCGTCATTGTGGATGACGGCATGAGCGGCCCGCTGGTGTACTTCACCACCAAGGAAGGCTCGTTCGCCGAAGTTGCAAACGGGGATATCAATTTTGAAATCATCCTCGAACGTCCCGCCGCGGAACCCGTCACCGTCCTGCTCAAGGTCACGGGCGGCCCGGGTTCCATCTATGGCGACGACTACAGCTTCGACGCCCCCGACGGCAAACCGCAATATGTGCAGGGAAGCGACGGGGAATGGTACCTCAAGGTGGTGGTGCCTGCGGGTACCGTGCAATACAAGGTAACACTCGAAGACGTCATCAAGAACGACGTGGGCACGGAAGATCCCGAAGACATCTACTTCACCATCCATTCCGTAAACGGCGGCGAAACCCGCATTGATACGGATAACGACAGGTTCACAGCCACCATTACGGACGAAAACATGGATGGCCCCGTGGTGAGCGTGGCCGCCAAAGACGGCGTGACAAGCCTGAACGAAACGGATGCCGATTCCGCCGAAGTAACCTTTGTCTTCACCGCCACCGGCAACCGGGGCAGCGGGGATGAAGTGCAGGAGATCACGGTAACCTTTGAAATCCGGCCCACGACCAACGTGCCCCTCGACCGCATCTTCAGCAAGATGCCCGACGGCGCAAAACTGACGACGGACGGCAAGGGCTATGTCGTTACGGTCACCATTCCCACGGACAAGGATTCCGTGGAATGGGCCATGAAGGACCTGCTTGACGACCATCGGGATGACCGCAACCCCGGCAAGGGCTTCTCCGTCATCATCAAGAATGTTGACGGCAACGAAGCCACCCTCGGCGGCGGCGCATCCGCTTCCGTCACGGTGGTGGATGACGATATTGCCCCCGTGGCGCAAAACGACAAGATCATCATCATGGTGGACCCGGCGAACAAGAACCGCGAAGTCACCATCGATCTGCTGGATAACGATGCGGACGGCAATAACGATGCCCTTCACACCAAAACCGGCAGCCTGAACGGCACCTACGGCGACTACACCATCAATGCGGATGGCACGCTCACGTACACGCTGGACCCGACCATGAACATCACGCCCAACGAGACGTTCAGGGACAAAACGCTTGAGTATACGGTCACGGACCGCGATACGACACAGCCCGGCGTCGGCAGCGACTACAACAGCGACACGGCCAATGTGGATGTGGATATCCGGGGTGTAACCAACCTGACCGCCACGAAAGAAGATGAATGGATCTTCGGCACAGGCAAGGACGATACCATCAATGGTAACGGCGGTAACGACGTGATCCGCGCGGGCGGCGGCAAGGATACGATCCTCGTGCATGCGGACGGCAAGGGCCGCCTCTACGGTGAAGCCGGGGATGATACGTTCCGCATCACCGGAACCACGGGAAGCACCATCAGCCTTGATGCCTGCTTCGCTTCCGGCAGCAAGGCCATCATCCA
>JAJDHY010000126.1 GCA_030266385.1 Desulfovibrio sp. OttesenSCG-928-I05 | reverse complement strand
CTTGCGCTGTAGTCTGCTGCTGACCCTGGCCCTTTCTCTCTGGAGCATCGGCCCAAGGTTCAGAAATTCAAAAAAGAGCGTGGTCACAACGCGGATTGCCCGAAGTCCCACATAATCGCCCTGGTAGTTGATGGCGCGGGGCTGCTGCACCTTCATAAAACCAGCCTCTTTCAGCAAGGCTATGGTCCGCTCACAACGCCGCTGGCCGATGCCGGAGTCACGGACGATGGTTCGCATGTCTATGTCGATGAAACCATTCTCCAGAGTGGGTGTTCCAAGGCAGAGAGAGGCAAGATCAAGATGGGAGAGGATTGTTTCTATAACGATCTGACACGCCTCCCGGCGCTCTGATCGCGTTTTCCGGTGCGGGTGCGACTGGAGCAGCTTGCATTTCTTTGGATGATAGTACCACGCCTTTGCGCGCTCAGCGGCAAGAGAGAGGATGCGCGGCAAGCCGCCTTTACCTTTCCTGATGGGTTTGGCTGGAGAAAGGTTCGGATTCTTCGGGTCATGGCCGCAACGATTACCGGAGAGCGTCATTTTGCGCCTCCGGTTTTCCCACTCCGTAAAAAGGTAGGATGTGGGGTAGGATGAACCCCTAAAAAACGAAACGGGGATTTTCACACTTTTTGAGTGCGAAAATCCCCGGAAAGTGGAGCCAGCTATCAGATTTGAACTGATGACCTGTCGATTACGAATATTGTTCCCTGAGAGTCACAGGACATCACCAGGGATAATAACACTTCATTTTTCTTGTTATCTCTGGGGTTTTCGAGCGAATGCTTTTCACAGGGGTTCATAATTTACCCCGAAGCAAGCTCGAAAAGCAGCTAGAAAAAGCTAGAAATACGTTTCTAGCTATAAGGGAGCTAGAAAAATGAAAGGCATGATCAAGACCAAGTTTGTTGGGGTATATCGCTATGTTAGCGATACAAAACGCTTCGATGGCAAGCCCGATGAGTGCTTTTATTACAGTTACCGGGATCAGGACAAAAAATTCCGTTGGCATAAGGTCGGCTGGCGTAGTGAAAAAGTCACTGCTCAATATGCTGCGGATAAGCGCAGCGAATTTATGGTCGCGGCCCGGAACGGAGAAAAGCCCAAGCAAACACGAAAAGAAAAAGGAATCACCTTCGGCAAGGGCTTCGATGTTTTTGAGGACAAGTGGTTTCCGAACCTGAAAAACAACGGCGCTGATATTGCGCTTCGATACCGCGTCCACACGGCCCCGCTGTTCGCGGATACGCCGATAGACAAAATTACTCCCCTGGCGCTGGAGGATTACAAGCTTGCCCTGTTCAGGAAAGGACTCGCCCCGGCCACTGTGCGCCTCATTCTTGGCGATATGCGGAACGTGATCAACAAGCTCAAAAAATGGGGTTTGTTCAAGGGCGACAGCCCTTTTGAGCAAGTGGACATGCCCAAGGTGGACAACGCCCGCACCAGGTTCCTGTCCAGAAATGAAGCCGACTTGCTTCTGGAAACAATAAACACGCACAGCCGCAAATGGTTCTTGATTTCCACTATAGCTTTGAATACTGGAGCCAGGCTCGGTGAAGTGACCGGAACCAGGATTCACGATTTGCAGCATGAAACGCGGGTCTGGCAGATTAAGGGGAAAACCGGACGCCGCAGCATCACCCTGAATGATGCGGCCTGGAACGCTTTCATGGAAGCTCTTGAAATGCGGCAAAGGATTATCGTCTTTACGAGCGGACTTGTGGATCAGGCCACCATAGACTTTGTTTCCCAAGAAACGGGCCTCTTTCCTACGGACGTATGCTATCTGCATCTTGAGTGCGTGGACATGGAGCGCGGCCTTATCACCTACAGAAGAAGGAATAGCGCAAAATTCAAAACCTATCGCATTTCGGAAGCCGTCAGGCCGGTATTTGAAGAGTGGGTCGGCAAATGCTCTTCTGACTTGGTATTTACCGGGCGTGGGGGGAAGCGAATCGGTAGCAACAAAACCAAAACCTTTGACCGCTCCGCAAGTGAATGCGGCCTCAACCCTGCCGGGATTGATTCGCTCGATAAGGTCGTTTTCCATACGTTGCGGCATACATATTGTTCCTGGGAAGCTATCAAGGGAACGCCCTTGTTCAAGATCGCCCGCCTTGTCGGACATAAGACCACAACCATGACGGAACGGTATTCTCACCTGTGTCCGATTACTGAATCACAAAATCTGATCAATAAAGATAACGACACCACTCTGGAACAACTGAACTCGATCCTCACGCACCTGATCGAAGAAAAGGGTATCGGACAGGTTCCGCAGTCTGTCATTGATTGGCTGGCAAAGGTCGGCTAATCATCATTGGTCAATATCTCGCGGTCATTGAGATATTTTTGCAATTCCTTTTGGGGGTAGAGAACTCTGCCCCCTACTTTTATATACGGTGGGCCAATGGCCTTGGTTCTTTGGTTAGCCAGGGTCGCGGCGTTCAGCCCATAGATCCTTTCAACTTCTTCTGGAGTAAGGTTGACCTTCCTCTTGATCTCTTCAATCTCCTGCACGGAAATCGCCAACGGGCCGAGTGTCCGTTCAAAAGTATCCTGCATGGAGTCCATACGCGCTAGAACGGTACTCAGCTTGCCGTTAAGTTCAGCCTGAATCCGGGCGCTCATTTGTTCCATTTCCAGATAACGCTCAAGCTCTTCCTTGTTGGAGGGGAAAAAGTCTTTAGATGGCATTCAATTCCTCCAGTTTTGCCCTGAAAAACAAGCCGCATTTCACAAGAAATTCTTGTGAAATGCGGCAAAAAAATATAGCTACTTCTCTTCGGCAGAAAGCCGAGATACGGCGATAAACGTATTTACAGACTCCCGGACGCTCATTGCGGCAGAGGCCAAGGCGTCACCCTGGAGCGCAGTAGGCTCCACGGGCTGCGTCAATCTTTCCTCGCATACGTTAAGGGTTAAGGACACCAGCTCTTTAGCCTTTTCCTCGTAGGTCTTCATTTTATCCGACTGCTGCCGCGTCATAGCTCAACTCCTTTTATCGGCATTTTCATTTCTGCTCACCAGCCCGCTCAAGCGCTATCGCCATCAGGTAGCTTACATCTCTCCCAATCACCGCCGCCATGCGCTGAGCATCCGCAATCGACACTGATTGCGGCTTGCCCGTATTGGACGCCCTGGTTCGTATGGAAGTCCAGCGCGAAGCCGCAGCTTTTGGCGACATTTCCGGCCAGACCTGCGCGGCGAACTCGCCTTTCTTCAAGTTCTTCTTCGCCGCTCTTTCCATAATAATTTCTACAAAGGCCCGCTCGACCTTTTGAGAAAAATGATCACCGCTCATGGCTGCTCCTTAAAAAAATGCATCATTGCATGTTTTTTTCGTACCCGGATTTTCTGACCTTGTCTACAAGAAAGTAAAGGTATAAGAGAAAAGAAATTCTGGTTATCAAAAAACGGGAGAAATCCTATGTCTGACGCGGTTAATTCGCTTTTTATTCAATTCGGGTCGCATGAAAAAGTAGCTGAAATACTTGGATATACCCCAAGACACTACAGGAAAATACGGCGAAAAATCGAAAGAGGGGAAGAACTTCCCCCGCGCATTGAAGTGCTGTTGGACACAAAGCTGCGCGACATTCAGCGTTCCTGTGAGTCGGAACATGACGCAAAATAAACCGATAAAGCGCAGAGAGGCGCGTATGGAG
>JAJDHY010000125.1 GCA_030266385.1 Desulfovibrio sp. OttesenSCG-928-I05 | reverse complement strand
AGACCCTCAGCGATGCAATGAGCGGGGATGCACAATACCTTAAGGTTACCGGCAGAATAGGCGACTTCTTCCGTTTTGCCGACAGCGGCTGGGCCGTCAGCACGACCCCTTCGCCGAGTTCCAACTATGTCCTCTTCCAGAACGGTTCCAGTTATGTACTGGTCGACAAGGAACTTGTTCTGCACCAGGAAGCATCCGACAGCACCTGGCAGGCCGACCATAGCGGCGCGGACTATCGCGTGCATCTCGATGGCGGTTCTGCTGACGAAACCCTCAAGGGCGGTTCCGGCAACGACACCATCCGGGGTGGCAGCGGCAACGATATCATTTACGGCGGCGGCGGCACCAACCTGCTGGAAGGCGGCGACGGCGACGATATCATCCATGCCGGGGAACTGGATAGCGCCAAGGGCGACGCCGGATCGGATACCTTTGTCATCGGTACGGATAACGATTCCATCACGCTCAATGACTACACGCTGCTGGACGGCGGCACGGGGGACGATACCCTCACCCTTGGCGGTAACGGCATATCCCTTGACCTGACCGGGCTGGCTGCGGACACACTGGTCAGCGTGGAAACCATTGATATCAGTTCAAGTTCCTCTTCCGGCAACAGTATCATCATCACCGCCGAGGCTCTGGCCGCCATTACGGACCGGGACGGCGACGATACGCTGCTGACGCTGGAAGGAACAAGTAATGATTCCTATACCCTGAGCGGCGAAGGCTGGACCTGCACCGGACCGGAAAACGGCTATTACCTCTGGGAACACACGAACGGCCAGAAGCTCAAGGTCAACGCGAACATGACCGCAACCGCAGGCGGCTCTGACGGAGCGGATGACCTCCATGTCTGGAATGCCGGAGACGGGGTTGCCGCAGGCAAGGGGAATGACACCATCACCCTGCACGACCTCGGTTTCGCCACGGTTGACGGCGGCGCGGGGAGCGATGTGCTCCAACTCGGTATGGATGGGGCCACTCTGGACCTGACCTCAATGACCGGGACCATCACCAGCATTGAAACCATTGATATCAGCTCCACAGACGGCAGCAACAGCATCGTTATCAGCGGCGCGGCCCTTGCGGCCATCACTGGCCGGGAAAGCGGCAGCGCGGCAACCATGGCGCTGGACGGCGCGGCGGGAGACAGTTTCTCCTTTGCCGATCCGGATAACTGGACCTGCGCGGCAACCAAGGACGGCGAGTATTACGTCTGGACCAATAGCAATAACGAAGTGCTCAAGGTCAAGGATACCCTGACCAGAACTGTGAGCGGCTCAGACAATGCCGACTCCCTCGCCGTCTGGAACGCTACGGACGAAGTCAGCGCCGGGGCTGGGGCGGATGCCATCACCCTCAATTCCCTTGTGTTCACAAGCATTGACGGCGGGGTGGGCATGGATACGCTTTCCCTCGGCAAAAACGGCATGAGCTTTGATCTCACCGCCGTCACAGCGGGGAGCATCACCAGCATTGAAACCATTGATATAAGCTCCACAGACGGCTCCAACAGCATCGTTATCAGCGGCGCTGCCCTTGCGGCCATCACTGGCCGTGAAAGTGGCAGCACAGCAACCATGGTCCTGGACGGCGCGGCGGGAGACAGTTTCTCCTTTGCCGATCCGGATAACTGGACCTGCGCGGCAACCAAGGACGGCGATTATTACGTCTGGACCAATAGCGCCAATGATGAAGTGCTCAAGGTCAAGGATACACTGACCAGAACCGTGGCCGGTACCGCCGATGTGGATTCCCTCACCGTCTGGAACGCTATGGACGCAGTCAGCGCCGGGGCTGGGGCGGATGCCATCACCCTCAATTCCCTTGTGTTCACAAGCATTGACGGCGGGGACGGCATGGATACGCTTTCCCTCGGCAAAAACGGCATGAGCCTTGATCTCACCGCCGTCACAGCGGGGAGCATCTCCAGCATTGAAACCATTGATATAAGCTCCACAAACGGCTCCAACAGCATCGTTATCAGCGGTGCGGCCCTTGCGGCCATCACTGGCCGGGAAAGCGGCAGCACAGCAACCATGGTGCTGGACGGCGCGACGGGAGACAGCTTCTCCTTTGCCGATCCGGCTAACTGGACCTGCGCGGACGCCAAGGACGGCGAGTACTACGTCTGGACCAATAGCGCCAATAATGAAGTGCTCAAGGTCAAGGATACCCTGGCCAGAACCGTGAATGGTTCGGATAATCCCGACTCCCTCGCCGTCTGGAGCGCTGCGGATATGGTTAGCGCCGGAGAGGGCGCGGACAGCATAATCCTTCATTCCCTGTCTTTCGCGAGTATTGACGGCGGCGACGGCATGGATACGCTTTCCCTCGGCATGGACGACGTGCAGCTGGATCTGGCCTCCATTGCGGGGAACATCCACGGTATTGAAACCATTGATATATCCTCAAGCAGCGACGCCAACAGTATTATTGTCAGCGGCACGGCGCTTGCGGCCAACGCAAGCGAGCGGGACGGAGACGGTTCCCTGACTCTGGAAGGCCGGGCGGGCGACAGCTACGAACTCTCCGGCAGCGGGTGGAGCTATCAATCCTTTGACGGCACGTATCACCTCTGGGCGAACGACGGACAGGTACTCAAGGTTGATGCCGACATGATCCGCATTGCGGATGGCGCAAGCGGTGATATTGCCAGCGTCTGGAACGCCGACGATGCCATTCGCGGTTTGGGCGGAAACGACACGTTCACCCTGAAAGGCGCGTCGTTCGCCATGATAGACGGCGGCGCGGGCATGGATACGCTCATTGTGGATATGGATACGCCCGGCATGCTGGACCTCACGGGAGAAATGCTCTCCCGCCTTCAGGGTATTGAAACCATCACGGTGGAAGCGGGCAATGCCGTCACGCTGGATATGGATACGATAGAATCCGTCATCGGCGAAGGGAACACGTTGACCATTCAGGGCGATGAGACCCAGGTCATTCTTGAGAACGCAGGTTCCTGGACGGCCAGCGACGCCGCCGACAGCAACGGTTATTACCATTACACCAGCAGCACCAGCGATGCAGAATTGCTGTTGCAGTTCCAGTTAACCGTCGGCGGGTAAGAGCCCGCATACAGGGGGCGGCGGCTATGCCGCAGTCCGGCGACGCGCACGGGCGGGAATTCGCAAGAATTCCCGCCCGGTTTTCTTTCAGCTTGCTGTCGTTCCGGTTTCGGCATAGCTCATGAAGATCGGCAAAACGGCAAAGCAACAGGCGAACACGCCTGTTTTGACGCCTTACGGGCCATACCAGTAGCAGAAAGGAGATACCCCATGCGCAGAACCGAACGGAAAATGACGGACAGAAACGACGTATTGCAGGTATTGCGCGACGCGCAGGAACTGTACATAGCCCTGAACACCGGCGGCGCGCCCTATGTTGTGCCCGTCAATTTCGTCCTTGCAGGCGAAGATATCTATTTTCACTGCGCCACCGAAGGCAGAAAGCTGGAGCTGCTGCATTCGGACCCGCGCATCGGCTTTACCGCCGCGGTGGATATATGGGTGGATAAAACGACCACCCGTTACCGTTCCGTATGCGGCGAAGGGCGTGCGGAATTCGTAACGGACGATGCGGAACGGATGAAAATCCTCAAGGCTTTTGCCGCGCGCTTCAAGGCCCCGTGCCATTTCCCCGTTTCACCGGAGAAGATGGCCATAACCGCCATTATCCGCATCCGCATGGAAAGCCTCACAGGCAAGTATTCCCACCCCGACGAAGGGCAGCGCCCCATGCCGCATTACGAACGCTGAGCGTGTAGCATAGCGTGTGATGCGCTCTCCCTCTCAGG
>JAJDHY010000123.1 GCA_030266385.1 Desulfovibrio sp. OttesenSCG-928-I05 | reverse complement strand
TCGGAAGTTCCGGTGCGGGCGGCGTTCTTGCGAAGCTGACAGCCCTTGCTGCCGTGGCGTTTCTTGTCACCTCCCTCAGCTACAACGTGCTGACCACCGACCGTACGCCGGTCAAGTCGGTGATGGAGTCCGTGACCATCGAAGACACTGCGCCTCCCGCCCCTCAGGCTCCTGCGGCTCCCCAGGAACCGGTGAGTTCCGCTGCTCCTGAAGCGGCTGCTGCTCCGGCTGCTGATGCGGCTCCCGAATCCGGCGCGGCCCCTGCCGCCGAGACGGCGACTCCCGCCGCTCCCGAAGCTTCCGCCGCTCCTGCTGAAAACAGCGAGGCACCGAAGCCGTAACACAATGCCGTGGTGGTGGAACTGGTAGACACGCTAGCTTGAGGGGCTAGTGCTCGAAAGGGCATGGGGGTTCGAGTCCCCCCTACGGCACCATAAGATGATTGAGGAATCAGGTAGATTCCTTCTGCCGGAAGGCTTTTGAGAAAACCCCGGGTGTTGTAAAGCATCCGGGGGGTTCGTTTTTTTCGCCAGATTTCGCTGGAACTTCGTTGCTTGCCGTAGCGTAGCAAATCAGAAGGCGACAAACATGCTGCTTTTCACCTTGCAGACCGGGCAGGGATCCGGATGCTCGCCAATATGCGTGAACCCGCAGACGGGGCAGATGTATATTTTCTGGTTGTCTATGGGAAGATCCTTCTTCTGCAGCGCCATTTCCCGTGCTTCGGTAAACATACGCGCATGAATTTTTTCCGCCTCAAGGGCATAATGGAACGAGCGCATGGCTTCTTTTTCCCCCTGGAACTCGGCGGCATTGTAGTAAACCGGATACATCTGTTCCACTTCGCCCATTTCACCCTCGATAGCCCAGGCAAGGTTTTCAGCGACGCTTTGCAGGCCGAATTCGCCACCGGCTTCAACCTTGAAGCCGCCGGTTTCGTCCTTGAGCACCTTGAAATGGTTGTGGGCATGAACCTGCTCGGCGTAGGCAATGGCTTTATACAGTCTGCAGATGTTGGGGAAATTGTTTTTCGCGGCATGCTCGGCCCATACAAGATAGCGCATATGCGCCATGGATTCGCCGCCGTAGGCGCTCCGCAAAAAATCGGCGGTCATGGCATTGATGGACATAGTATTCTCCTTGATAAAAGTGTTCACAGGAAAGCCCTCAGGTCCGATCCGATCCTGACCTGGCTCCCGTCGTCCTGTCCGGGGACGGGATACTTTCACATATTCCACTATAACCATATATAGCAAAAAGTGTATAGCAGGTCTCGCTGATAGCTGAAAGGCGAAGTGCATTCTGTACCTGGTGTCTGTGTTTTCCGCTCCCGGCACAGGCTGCGCGCCGTGTGCGCTCACGCAAAGCGTCCCGTTGGGAACGACATTTTTTCAGCCGGGCATCAAATCTGCTGGACGCCCCCCGGACTCTTTTGGCATCGTTAATGCCACACGAATTGATGAAGCGTCAGGCGCTGCGAGCAAGCACTGACCCGGCGGGAACACGCGCACGAACATCAGAAACAGGCAGGAGTGAGCATGGGTACGGAGATTGAACGGAAATTTCTGGTTGTTTCGGATGCATGGCGGCAGGGAGCCGAAGGAACCCCCATACGCCAGGGATATTTGAGCAGCCGGAAAGAATGCACCGTGCGCGTGCGTATAGCCGACGGAAAAGGGTATATGACGGTCAAGGGAGCATCGGCCGGTATCACGCGTCAGGAATTCGAATATGAAATTCCGGTTGAAGACGCCCATGCCATGCTGGATACTCTGGCCGAGCGGCCGCTTATCGAAAAAACGCGCTACACGCGCACCGAGGACGGGCTGGTCTGGGAAATAGACGAATTCTCGGGAGAGAACAGCGGCCTGATCATTGCCGAAGTGGAACTGGAAGACGCGGGGGCAAATCCTTACGCCGCCCTCATGGGCCGGACGGGATGTCTCGGATGATCCGCGGTATTATAATTCGAATCTTATCAAAACCCCTTACGCCAGCTGGAAATTGTAACATGCCGAAAAGCGGTGCCTCAAAAATTCCGTGGGGCGACATGCTCTGGATTACAGGAACATAGTACGGGCATCACAAAAAAACAAACCCCGGACGCCACGTGAACGGTGGTGCTCCGGGGTTTTCCTGTGTCTGTGAATTTCTTGCTCGGCGTGTTGCCGCTCACAAGGGCTTTACAGCGCAATAGAGAATGATACGACCTGTTCTGAGATAGTCCGCCGGATACAGTTCGTAACTGGCACCGCGCATGTCCACGGTATATTCATTCTGACCGGGCAACCATGTTCCGTATATATAGTTATACGCGGCTGCAAGCCCTTGCAGGGAAGCCACATGGCATTCGGCATAGTGCCCCTCGGGCAGATAACACTCCCGCATACCATCCGGAATCGGCGCATCTTCGCGGGCGGGCAGAGCGGCCCAATAATCAAATACACAGTCGTCCGTCCCGGCTCCGGCGGATTGGGCAGTCTGGTCGGTATCCTGAACCATCCATGAAATACCGTAGCTTTCCCCGCCGCATTCCAGTTCATGTATGCGCGGCCCAAACGTTTCACTCCACAGCTTTGGGCAGTCGATCAGGGCTGTCGCCATGGATGTACGCACAACCATGCCGATGACTCGTTGGGCTGAGCGCGTAACGACTGAAACCGCCAATGAATTATTCTGTTTTTCCATCGTCTTTTCCGGGTAGAAGGGTGTGTGTTCTGTTCTCGCCACGCACAGCATACTGTTATCGGCGCAGTATCCACGTAAGGGGACGTGCCATGCATTTTGCCGTGTGTCGCGCCACGTTCGCGCCATGTACGTGCCATGTTCGTGGAGGTCCGAGCATACTACAGACAAAATCTAGAGTAAATTTTGAATATCCAGGGGCTGGCCGCAATGCGGGCAGCTGCACGTGCCGCCGCTCATAGGGTGCTGGTCGCTGAAGAAAAATGCCATCCAGCGCTTGTTGGCAAAAAAGTACCGCACCCAGACACTCGCGCCGCAGGAACAAAAACGTTGTTGCATGACTCGTTCTCCTTGTTGCTATATATAAACATTCTGAATAAAAAAATATACTGGTATGTCTCAATCCGCAGCTTAGTGGCAATCGCGGCAGAGCCAGACGACTTTGCCGATAATGCGCAGCTGTTCCATCTCATCCCCCCTGATGGTGATGGGGGGATATTCCGGGTTATCGGAAACAAGATGCACTCCGTTTCCGTGCCGCTCGAGACGTTTGATAAAAATCGCATCGTCATACCCGACGGCCATGATCGAACGGGGCATTGGCGTCACGGCGCTCTGGTCCACAAGAACCATGTCTCCGTCGGCAATGCCGGGTTCCATGCTGTTTCCTATGACGTCCATGAACACCATGGCGCTCGGCCGCCCCATACGGGAAAGCCAGGACAGAGGAAAAGGGTGCTCCGCGACGGGAACCGCTTCCAGTTCAAAGGAGCCGCCCCCGGCGCACAGCTTTGCCTGTACCTGGGGAACCGCGATAATCTCGCCCTGAAAACGCTCCGTTGCAGCAAAGGCAAGCGGCGAGGGCAGGGCGGCTTCTTCCGTGCGCCCTGTGCGCTCTGCATGCATAGTCCGTACGTCATTCAGATCGCGCAGTCTGCTGGGGCCTTTGCCGAATTCCAGCCAGTCCGGCGAAAGGCCGTGACTGCGGGAAAGCGCGAGCACCCATTTCTGCGGAACAGCGTCACGCTTTTTGGCCTGCGTTATCGCGGAGCGGTTGACCCCGAGCGCAGCGGCAATATCCATCTGCGTGGCGAGGTCGGTTTTTTCTCTCAATCTCCGGACAAAGTCGGCAAAGGAAAGCGGCATCGTTTT
>JAJDHY010000122.1 GCA_030266385.1 Desulfovibrio sp. OttesenSCG-928-I05 | reverse complement strand
GCATGCCGACGGCGGCTTTGGCACCGGCGCCGTACGCGAGACCCGCTTCACCGATGCCGGTGATGCCTTCGTCAGTATGGATGCGGCAGAGTACCGGGTTGAAGGCCGCCATGGTGGGGTCTTTGCGGTTCACTTCGCAGTCGAAAATTTCAACTTTCGTAATTTTCATCGTAACACTCCGTTCATGATGAAAGATTGGAGGGAATAATCCGGGCGCGGGGCATTCGCGGCACGCCCGGATCCGGGCAAAAAACGCTTATTCAATGGTGTAGGCAAGGTAATCCTTGACCACCTTGTCGTTGAGCTCCTGGCCGAGACCGGGAAGATCGGGCACCTTGTACTTGCCGCCCTGGGGCTGCCAGTTGTTCGTGCACAATTCAATGATGCACTCCTTGAGCGCGTAAGTGTGGTGCTCGTGAATGATGAAGTTGGGAATAACCGCTTCGATCTGCAGGGAAGCCGCCGTGGAAACGGGGCCGCCGCAGACGTGCACCTGCACGGTGGCGTCGTAGATGTTGGCGTAATCGCAGATTTTCTTGCCTTCGGTGATGCCGCCGACAAGGCAGAGGTCCGGCTGAATGACGGCCAGCGCCTGTTTTTCAAAGAGTTCGCGGTAGCCCCAGCGGGTGTAGCTGCGCTCACCGGTCGCCACAGGCATGTTCACGTTGTGGGACACGCGGGCGAAGCTGTCGGTGTTCATGGGATGCACCGGCTCTTCATAATAGAAGATGTTCACGTCTTCCACGGCGCGGGCGAACTGGATGGCCGCGTTCGCGCCGAACAGGGAGTGGATTTCAAGGATGATATCCACGTCCGGACCGGCTTCTTCACGCATGGCCACAAGGCGGTCGCGGCCCATTTGCACTTCGTCGTACGTCATGATGCCGAAGTAGAAACCGCCCTTGCCGTTCATGGTCAGGGCATCGCCGTTCCGGCTGTACATGATGGGGTCGACCTTGATGGCGTCATAACCGTCGTCAAGGGCCTGACGGGTGGCGTAGGCGTAGTCTTTGGGATCGGTGTACGCGTGGAAGTTCTTGTCCCAGCCGAACTGGAGCTGGGAAGCGTAGGTACGCAGGTTATCGTTGGTTTTGCCGCCGAGGAGCTGGTAAATGGGGGCGTTCAGCACTTTCCCCTTGATGTCCCACAGGGCGATATCGATGGCGCTCATGCCGGAATAAAACACCGGGCCGCCACTCATGCCCCAGAAGGTGGCGCGGAACAGGTTTTCCCAGATGGCTTCGGATTTCATGGGATCCTTGCCGATGATACGGGGCGCGAGGTCGCGCAGCATGCCGACGGCGGCCTTGGCGCCCGCGCCGTAGGCGAGGCCCGCTTCACCAATGCCCGTAATGCCTTCATCCGTGTGGATGCGGCAGAGGATGGGGTTGAAGGCCGCCATGGTGGGGTCTTTACGGTTCACTTCGCAGTCAAAAATTTCGACCTTCGTGATTTTCATGAGCAACTCCGCTTGTTGGTAAGCAGGGGAACCGCCAGGTCCACCAAGGGCGCGGCGGGAAATCCCCTATTGTATGGTATGGGCGAGGTAGTCCCTGACCACCTTGTCGTTCAGTTCCTGGCCGATGCCCGGAAGATCCGGCACGGTGAAGCGTCCGCCTTCCGGCTGCCAGTTATGGACGCACAGTTCAATGACGCATTCGTTCAGCGCCGTGGTGTGGTGTTCGTGAATGATGAAATTCGGTATGGCCGCTTCCACCTGCAACGCCGCTGCCGTGGAAACCGGACCGCCCGCCGCGTGCACCTGTACTGTCGCGTCGTAAATATTTGCGTAGTCGCAGATCTTCTTACCCTCGGTGATGCCGCCGCAAATGCACAGATCCGGCTGGATCACGGCCACGGCCTGTTTCTCCAGCAGTTCGCGGTAGCCCCAGCGCGTATAGCTGCGTTCCCCGGTGGCCACCGGCAGCGTGCTTTCACGCGCGACCCGTGCGAAACAATCGGTATTGAGCGGCATGGTGGGTTCTTCGTAGTAGAAGATATTCAGGTCTTCCACCGCCCGGGCGAACTGAATGGCCGCGTTGGTCCCGAACAGCGAATGGATTTCAAGGATGATATCCACGTCCGGTCCCGCTTCTTCGCGCATGGCGGCAAGGCGTTCGCGCCCCATCATGATTTCGTCATGGCGCATAAGCCCGAAATACTGGCCGCCGCTGCCGCCGAGCGTCAGGGATTTGCCATCGCGGCTATACATGACCGGGTCCACCTTGACGGCATCGTACCCGTCATCAATGGCCTGGCGGGTGGCGCGGGCGTAGTCGCGCGGGTCCGTATAGGCGTGGGATTCCGTATCCCATCCGAACTGGAGTTGTGAGGCGTAGCAGCGCAACGATTCGTTCGTTTTACCGCCGAGCAGTTCATACACGGGCACGCCCAGTATCTTAGCTCTGATATCCCAGAGTGCAATGTCGAGAGCGCTCATGGCCGCGTAAACAATCGGGCCGCCGCTCATACCCCAGAAGGTGGCGCGGAACAGGTTTTCCCAGATGGCTTCGACCCGCATGGGGTCCTGGCCGATAAGACGGGGGGCAAGATCACGCAGCATGCCGACGCTGGCCCGGGTGCCCGCGCCGTACCCAATACCCGCTTCGCCAACACCGCTGACGCCCGCGTCGGTATGCACACGGCAGAACACCGGGTTAAAGGGCAGAATGCCGGGATATTTCCGGTTGAGGTCGCAATCAAAAATCTCAACAGCTGTGATCTTCACGGAAGCATGCCTCCGGCGGCCCTCCGGGGGCCAGGGGCATGATGCCCCTGGACCCCCGATAGGGGGTGTCTGGGTTTGTGCGCGTCTTTCGCGGTGTTCTGTTGTGCAGATTACGAGGTCTGCTTTCCCTTAAGTTTCGCGCAATCAAGCGCGGGGAGCTTTGAGAAGTGACCGCAGCGGACCGGAGCAATTCGCCCCCCCCCCTACTGCGGGTGCAGGGGGTCACCCCCTGCCGGAGCGCGAGGCAGCGCCTCGCATCCCATCCATTGGCTTCGACAAAATTCCCCCCAGCCCGCCGCGTCGCAACACGGCGGGCTGGGGAGCTGTTTTATTCAATAGTATAGGCGAGGTACTTGCCGTCAATGGGCTGGTAGTCGTGCACGCAGAGTTCACGCACGGCTTGTTTCAGCGCGATGGTGTGGTGTTCGTGGATGATGAAGTTCGGGATAACCGCTTCGATCTGCAGGGAAGCCGCCGTGGAGACGGGGCCGCCGCAGACGTGAATCTGCACGGTGGCATCGTAGATGTTGGCGTAATCGCAGATCTTTTTGCCTTCGGTGATACCGCCGCAGAGGCAGAGATCGGGCTGGATGACGGCGAGGCACTGCTTTTCGAGCAGTTCGCGGTAACCCCAGCGGGTGTAGCTGCGTTCGCCGGTGGACAGCGGAATTTTCACGCTTTGGGCCACGCGGGCGAAGTTATCCACGTTCATGGGATGGATGGGTTCTTCGTAGTAGAAGATGTTCAGGTCTTCCACGGCGCGGCCGAGCTGGATGGCGGCGTTCGTGCCCAGAATGGAGTGGATTTCGAGAATCATATCCACGTCAGGACCGGCTTCCTTGCGCATGGCGCGCAGACGGTCAACGCCCATTTGCAGTTCGTCGTTCATCAGAATGCCGAAATAATGGGGGTTGATGGCACCCAGGATATCCTGCGTGCCGCTGCGGTCGATCTGCATGGGGTCGACCTTGATGGCGTCGTAGCCGTCTTCAATGGCAGCGCGGGTGGCGGCGGCGTAATCCTTGGGATCCGTGAACGCGCCCATCTTGTCGCCCCAGCCGAACTGGAGCTGGGAAGCGTAGCAGCGCAGGTTGTCGTTGGTCTTGCCGCCGAGGAGCTGGTAA
>JAJDHY010000121.1 GCA_030266385.1 Desulfovibrio sp. OttesenSCG-928-I05 | reverse complement strand
TGCGAAATAGTAGAGCATTTCAACCTTCGCATTGTTTGCACTGATGAAATGCTCTGGCTTTGGGAAGCGCAACGTAACAAGGCTCGCCTACGCGATCTTAAAGCAAAAATGCTCCAAGTATTACAAAGCACTCCATGTAGACCTTACCGCGCCGGAACATCCCCACAAAAAAGAGCCTTTCCCATGCGAGTCACGCCGGGAAAGGCTCTTTTGCGACCGTTACCGGTCCGCTTCCATACATTTCTCCAATACCCCTTGCGAAAAGGGTCCGGGAGGAGAGAGCGCGGGGTCTTGCGGGCCCGCGTTCTCCCCGCCCGGGGGCGGAGACACCCTACTCCGCAAACGCGTCGTGTCCATCGTAGGCGTTGTTGTGAACAACGTCGGACACGAGATAGTTGTAGATATCATCCACAATTTCTATGCCGTTTTCCTCGTAGGCCTGTTCGCGGATGGCGCTGGACTGGCCGGGGTAGCGCACGGCGGAATAGCCCGGCGCCGGTTTAACTTCATTGAGTTCCTGCATGGTCTGGTTGATGGCGTGAAGGAAAATACCCTTGTCACCAAAGTAGGCCGGATCAATAACGATATGCAGCTGGCCCAGCATGCGCGGTTCGGTAAGATCCTTGTACATGGAGGTAACATGCTTGCCGAAAGGCAGGTTCATGAGAACGCCCGAGAGCACGTCGACCATCAGCGCCAGGGCATAACCCTTGGGTCCGGCAATATGCACGAGTCCGCCGACGTTGAAGGGGTCGGTCGTGGGGTTGCCGTCATGATCCACGGCCCAATCTTCGGGGATGGCATCACGCTTGGAACGGGCGTGCAGAATCTTGCCCCAGGCCTGCACCGTGACGGCAAGGTCCACGGTGAGCAGCCGCCCGTCTTCACTGGGAGAACAAAACGCGATGGGGTTTGTCCCGTAATAGGGTTCCGCACCACCGTAGGGCACGGCCATGGGGTCGGACTGGCACACGGAAAGGCCGATAAAGCCTTCTTTGGCCGCCTGCTGGACAAAGTAGGAAAGCGCGCCGGAATGGCCCATGCGCCGCATACCCACGATGGCCACGCCGTTTTCCTTGGCGATCTTGATGGCTTCGTCCATGCCCAGTTTGGCCACGACATGCCCGGCTGCGTTATCACCGTCAAAAACGGCGGAACACGGCCCGGTGCGCTTGATTTCAAAATTGGGGTGAATGGTGGTGCCGCCCTTGGCGATGCGTTCGGAATAATATTCCACCCGCATGGCTCCGTGGGAATGCACGCCACGCAAATCCGCGTGGACAAGCACGTCGGCCACGATATCGGCGTGTTCACGGGTAAGGCCCGCCTTGTTCAACTTGTTGGAAATCAGTCGTTTGAGCTCATCCTTTTGAACGCGCATTGCTGTATCCTTTCGCTTGGCTGCTTCGCAGCACAGTGTATGGAAATGCCCGACTCGGGCCGACTTTTAAGGACAGGTGGTCAGACCTGTTTCTGGATTATAGTCTTATCCCTTTTTTGTCAAGACCACAATATGTCCGAATGTCCAAAATCCTTTCTAAATTGATATGCCAATGAATTTATTTACCTTTTCTCGAAAACTCATGATTGTGCAACTGGACACAAACTCCCTTCTGCCTTATGGGTAATAATTCTAGTGGCTGTTCGTGAAGCGCAGCAAACAAACAAAACGCTTCGCGTATATGGGTATATTCTTTTGGAAAGGGTGGTGCTGTTCATGTTCGGAAAAGTTGTCAAAAAGACGGTTGCCGATCAGGTGATCGACCAGATCAAATCTCTCCTGTCAGGAGGCGACCTGCGGCCCGGCAGTCAACTTCCCCCCGAACGTCAGCTTGCGGAAATGCTGGGCGTAAGCCGCCCCTCCCTGCGCGAAGCCCTGCGCGCCCTTGAATACGCGGGAGTGCTTGAAACCCGCGTGGGCGAAGGTGTTTTCGTTTCCGACGGTTCCTGCATGCTCTCCAACAATCTCCAGATGTCCCACCTGCTCCAGCAATATGCTCTGGAAGAAATGATCGAAGTGCGCAAGGTGCTGGAAACCGCCAGCATCAAACTGGCCGTGGAGCGGGCCAGCGACGAAGACATCGCCTGTATACGCAAAGTGCACGAAGAATCCAAGGCGGAACTGCACAGCCGCGAAGGCTTTGCCCATTCGGACTACGCGTTCCATCAGGCCATCGTGGAAGCCGCCCACAACAGCATTTTCGTCGTCATGCTCCAGACCATGCGGCAGATGATGAGCGACTTCAATATCGAACTGCTCGCCACGGTAAAGGGCAGACGGGCCGTAATCCAGAACCACGAAGAAGTGCTTGAAGCCCTCGCTTCCCGCGAAAGCAAAGCCGCCGCGAAAGCGCTGGAAAGCCATCTGGATAACGTCGTTTTCAGCATGAAGGCACAAACCCGCGCCTGATCCTTTATATAGATGCGCTCCACGGTCCGGTGCTTCACGCAAAGCCTTCTTTGCCCGCCGGGGCAGCGTAAGAGAATTTCGTTCACCGCGTAGCGCCCCCCTGCGGGGCGCTCTTTTCATGCTCCTGCATGTGACTTTGTCGTCGTCAGCAGAGCTAACGGCGATGCGAACGCGTACTGCCCGCGCCAAGAAAAAAGTGGACCAGTGGTCAGACCCATGCTACGGTCTTTCCACTTTCTTTATTATCGCCATTTTCGTCATGCGGCCCATGCCGCAAGGAGAACATCATGCCGTATCCTAAAGATCTTCTTCAATCCCGCGCCGTGGTCAAGCCCGGCATGTACACCATCATTCCGCCTGAAGGGCGCGTATTTAACGTCATCCCCGGCATTCAGGGCTGCCGCATGACCATACTCTGCACCCCCAAGGTGGGCGCGAGTTTTGTGCAGATTATCGGCGAAGCGGACCCCGACGGCGGCACCACCATCCCCTACGCCAAGGAAGAAACCAGCGAATCGTTCATCTATGTGCTGGATGGGGAAGGTTCCCTCACCGTCACGGTGGACGGCAAAACCGAAACCCTGCCCCAGGGCGGCTACGCCTTCGCCCCCGCGAACACCGGCGGGCTCGCGTTCAGGAACGCTTCCGGCAAGCCCTGCCGTTTCCTGCTCTACAAGCAGCGCTACATCCCGCATCCCGGCGGCAAGAAGCCCTGGGCCGTATTCGGCAACACCAACGCCATTCAGGAAGCCGAGTACACCGGCATGGCCAACGTGTTCATCAAAGACCTGCTCCCCATCGATGAAGCCTTTGACATGAACATGCATATCCTCTCCTTCCTGCCCGGCGGCAGTCACGAGTTCGTGGAAACCCACGTGCAGGAACACGGCGCGTACTTCTATGAAGGTGAAGGCCTGTACCTGCTGAATGACGACTGGGTGCCGGTAAAAGCGGAAGACTTTGTCTGGATGGCCGCGTACTGCAAACAGTGCTGCTACGGCGTTGGCCGGGGCCGCCTCTCCTACATTTATTCCAAAGACTGCCACCGCGACGTGGATATTTAACGCTTCGGCGACGGGGGGAGAGGAAAACCTCTCCCCCCTCAAAAAAAGAGCTTGCCCGGAGAGCGGGTAAAAAACTGGTGTCTTTCCCACGCATGTGCCTGGGGGAGATTTTTTTTTGCATCCCGGAACTGTCTCTTTCCGGCCCGGTGTATTTCTTCCATGGACAGCACGCCGTGATCGCGCTCCCCTTTGTCCCGCGCTGCCCCGCGCCGTTCCACAGCAACCCGCCCCGCTCCTCACCGACCCGCGCACGCCCATTCTTTGCTTGCAATTCGCGGATATATGCAGAATACCAGTCTGAGGCCGGATTGGTCCGTATCGCTTTACACGCAAGGAGAACGCTATGCCCGCCATGAATTTCTTTGTGAACCTGAAACGCTTTGATGTGCCCCGCGCTCTGGGGGGG
>JAJDHY010000120.1 GCA_030266385.1 Desulfovibrio sp. OttesenSCG-928-I05 | reverse complement strand
TAATTGCTTGAAATATTTGTGGAAAAATAAATTTTGTCCGGGTGTGTGGTGCTTCTTTCGGGCGCGTTTGCAGCGCCTCTGCCGCCCGGCGCTGACGGGCGGCACGCCATGCCGTTTGCCGCGCACGGTGTGCTGCCCGCTCGTGTTTTGCTTTTGCCTGTAATGCGGGATATACTGTTCGGCATAGAATATGTCTATTGTGGAGCAGCCCTCGTGGCTGCCGTGGAACTGCCGTCACGTACAGGGAGATAGAATGCGTTACCTCGCGCTGTGCTGCATCGCCAAGAATGAAACGCCCTTCCTGCGGGAATGGGTGGCGTATCACGCCCTACGGGGTGTCGAACATTTTTATATTTACGATAACATGAGCGACGAGCCGATTATCGAAACGCTCAAGGGCTATGCCGACCCGGCCCGGGTGACGGTCAAGCGCATCCACGGCAAAGTCAGGCAACTCGACGCGTATCAGGATTGTCTGGACCACTACGGTGCGGAAAACCGCTGGATAGGATTCATTGATCTGGATGAATTCGTGCTGCCCATGCAGGATTCGGATATCCGCGTGCTGCTTTCGGAGTTTGAGGAATACGCCGCGCTGGGGCTGACCTGGCGGGTATTTTCGTCAAGCGGCCACCTCGGGCGTCCCCGTGGTGGCCAGCTTGCCAATTATACCGAGGCTCTTCTGGATGGGCATCTGCGCAACGCGCATATAAAAAGTTTTGTGAATCCCGCCCGGATCGCAGGTTCCCGTAATCCTCACTTTTTCTGGTACAAACCCGGCGGCTATGCGGTGACGGATGAACACCTGCCGATTCCGCCGGATCTTGCCTACGCCCCTTCCCTTCGCAAGCTCGCCCGGATCAACCATTATTTTTACCGCTCGCAGCAGGATTTTGAAGAAAAAATACTCCGAGGACGCGGTACGGTCGCCGATCCGGCCCTGAACAATAAGATTACGTCCTTCTGGGGGCAGACGCGGTATCCGGTGGAAGAGGACCGGGAAATCTTGCGTTTCTGGCCGCCACTGAAGGCAGCGCTAAAAACGAATTCCCTCCCCCGTCCGTATATGCCGGATCTGCCTGCCACCGCTTCTTTTCCGGAATATTTTAGTGCGGCCATGGCGCTTGCCGAGGCGGGCCGGACGGAAGATGCCTCCGTCGTCCTGTGTCACGCTGCGATCCAGCACAGCAACCAGGCGGAACTGTGGTTCCTCCGTGCGCTGCTGGCCCGGTCGTCAGGGCATTTGGAGAGGGCGGAACGCTTCATCAAACACGCCCTTACGCTTGATTATGATCCGAACGCCTATCTGGAACTGGCCTCCATTCACCTTATGAAAGGCGAAAAGGCCCAGGCGGAGGCCGTGTGCCGCTTCTTGCGTTTTTTGAGGCCGCTGCGGGACGATATGGGGCCGGAGCTTGACGGCGCGCTGGACCGGATGGAAAGCGCCATTCTCGCCGCCCCCTGAACCGGCTGAAAGGCGGAAACCGTGCCCCCGCCACTATTTTGAAACGGGCCGGGCCTCACGTTTTTCACTGTGAGGCCCGGCCCGTTTCATTATATATGGACATTACCGAAGTCTTGCGCCGGTAGAGCGCCTGAAGCAGTGAGCTTGTTTACTTCTCCTGTTCGATCAACCCCTTGATAAAGAGGCGCTGCATGCCGAGCACCACCAGCAGGGGCGGGAGCATGCCCAGAATGGCCGTGCACATGACAAGATTCCATTCCACCGGCGCGTCAGGCACGTTGACCATACGCTGGATGGCCATGACCACGGTGTACATGCTTTCCTGATTCGTCACCAGAAGCGGCCAGAGGTACTGGTTCCAGCCGGTGATAAAGGTAACCACGAACAGCGCGGCGGTATTGGTCTGCGAAAGCGGCCAGGCCACATCCTTGAAAAAGCGCCAGGGGCCGGCACCGTCGATGCGGGCCGCTTCCAGGAGTTCTTCCGGGATGGTCAGAAAAAACTGCCGGTAAAGAAAGGTCGCCGTGGCGGATGCGACAAGGGGAAGAATCAGGCCCATGTAACTGTCGATCAGCCCGAGGTTCGAGGCCACTTCAAACGTGGGCACAATGCGTACTTCCACCGGGAGCATCAGGGTAATGAGAATGAGAAAGAAGAAGAGGCCGCGCCCCGGCAGGCGGAAATAGACAATGGCGTACGCGGCGATCAGGGAAACGGCTATTTTGCCGATAGCGATCCCCATGGACATGATGAAGCTGTTGAGCATCATGCGCCATACGGGCGCTCCCCCGGCAGCCTGGAACCCTTGCCCCATGATGGAGGAGAGGTTGTCGTAAAGATACGGTCCGAACCAGAGGGGCGTACTCCGGATAAGCTCTTCCGCCGGGTGGCTGGCGGCGACAAGCGCGATATACAAAGGGAAAATGACAGTAGCAGCCCCGATGAAGAGAATCAGGTGGCTGATGAGGCTGTGCGCGCCTTTACGTTCGACCATGGCGTACTTCCTGTGTGGTGTTGTCCGGCCCCGGAGGGGGGTGCGGACAACACCGCGTATCAACGTTTGGTGCCGGTGAGGGCGTCTTTACCAATCTGCCGCCGATTAATAGGCGACCTTTTTTTCAACATAACGGAACTGGATGAAGGTCAGGATGATCACGATGAACATGAGCACCACGGATTGGGCGGATGAACCGCCGAAATCGAGACCGACAAAGCCGTCGTTATACACCTTGTAAATCAGCGTGGAGGTGGCCTGGGCCGGTCCGCCGCTGGTTACCGCGTGGATGATGCCGAATGTTTCGAACAACGCGTAAATCGTGTTCACCACCAGCAGGAAGAAGGTGGTGGGGGATAAAAGCGGGAAGATGATGGTGCCGAAACGCCGCCAGAATCCCGCACCGTCAATGGCGGCGGCTTCTATCAGAGATTTGGGAATCGACTGCATTCCGGCGAGGAAAAAGAGAAAATTGTAGGAAACCTGTTTCCAGGATGCCGCAATGACAACTAGCGCCATGGCCTGATCGCCGTTCAGCATGTGGTTCCAGGTGATGCCGCATTTGGCGAGAATCATGGTCATCGCGCCGCCGGACGGATTGAAAAGGAACATCCACAGCACCCCTGCCAGCGGCGGCGCCACGGCATAGGGGATGATAATGGAGCTTTTGTAAAATTTTTCCCCCTTTATGGCCTGATCGGCCACTATGGCCAGAATCAGCGCGAAGCCCATGGAAAGGAGCACGGTGAAAAAACTGAAAATGAGCGTCACCCACAAGCTGTTCAGATAATCGCCGCTGGCGAAAAGAGCGAAATAGTTGTCGAGCCCGACGAATTCTTTGGAGAGCCCGAAGGCATCCTCCATAAAAAAGGACCCCATGATGGCCTGACCGGCCGGGTAGAAGAAGAAAAGAATCGTCACCACCATCTGCGGCAGCAGAAAACAGGCGGCCAGGACAAAATTGCTCGGCGCGGTGAATACGTAGCGTTTTTCCTGCATTGGGCTCTCGCGTGTGCTGATGTCTTTGGACAGTTGCTTTCTTTTTCGGCAACGCCGTGGCGCGGTATCCAGCCGGAGCATTCGTTTTCCGGCCCGGAAGCTGCGGTGATTCGTTACTGCGAAAACAGGCCCATGGTACAAAAAGGCCTGCCGCCCGTAAAGGCGGCAGGCCATATTTTTGTGATGCTTACTTGTTGGCGGCCTGGAAGCGGCGCAGCAGTTCGTTGCCGCGCTTGACCAGGTCATTCAGGGCCTGTTCCGGGGTCTTCTTGCCGGACCACACGGCTTCAAGCTCTTCGTCTTCCACGTCGCGAATCTGGTTCATGTTGCCGAGGCGCAGGCCCTTGGAGTTGGGCGTGGGCTGCTTCAGGGAAAGGGAAAGAATACCCATGTCCGTTCCGGGGTTTTCCGTATAGAAGCCTT
>JAJDHY010000124.1 GCA_030266385.1 Desulfovibrio sp. OttesenSCG-928-I05 | reverse complement strand
GTACAGCCGGAAAGGATGGCATAGCTGGATGCGTCGTGATAACCCGTCTTTCGTGATATAAAGGAGAAGTACAATGCCGACATTTTACAGCCCGACGGGCAACCCCGAAGTCTGGGAGGAAAAGCCCGAGGGCTATTTTACAGAGGAAGAATGGGAAGCCGACCACCCTGCCCCCGAGCCGGAACCGCCGACTCTTGCCCAGCTCCAAAAGCAGTTTACTGACGCCATCCAGAACCACCTGGATAGCTTCGCCAAGACCGGCAACTACGACAACATCCTCTCAGCAGCCAGCTACGCCACCAGCACCAACTCCAAGTTTCACCGCGAAGGTCAATACGCTGTGGAAATACGGGATGCTGTATGGGCGAAGGGCTACGCCATACTGGACGAAGTATTGTCCGGTCAGCGTCCCCTCCCGTCCATAGAAGAAGTTCTGGCTGAACTGCCGGAAATGAAATGGCCTACGGAGGTACCCGATGCCTAAACTCACCAAAGTCCCCTTCCAGATCCTTGTAGCTCTGGATCAGCTTATCAACACCCTCCTCGGAGGCTGGGCAGACGAAACCCTCAGTGCCCGGTGTTGGCGTAAGAGGGCCAACAAACACTGGAACAAAGCGCGTTGCATCATCGACGCGCTTTTCTTTTGGCAGAAGGATCACTGCAAGACGGCCTATGAGTCGGAACAGCAGCGCCTCCATCTGCCCCTCAGCTTGCGGGAGGTACCACCCAAGTGACCCCTTGCACCCAAGAACCCCGCTTTGCCCAGCTTGAGGCAAGCATGGAAGCAATCGCAGACACTCTTCAGGATGTCCGCGACTTGCTAAAGACCTCCATCCGTTCGGAGGAGCGCATCGCCAGCCTCCAGCAGGATGGGCGAGATCAGGAGAAGCGCCTGAGGCGACTGGAGCAGACCCAGGCCACTAATCAATGGCTGGAACGTCTCACCTGGATCGGTATTACTGCCATCATCACAGGGATAATCACCAACAGCTTTCTGGGAGGATAGCCATGAAAAACACTGCCTCTGAGGAAACCCTTGGTATACTTCACAATGAGATCGCCAAGGCCTTCCTCCTTCGTATCCAGCGGGGTGATGCAACTCCCGCCGACCTCAATGCTGCCCGCCAGTTCCTGAAAGATAACGGAATCACCTGTGAACCAGGGGCCAACCCTGAAATCCAGAGCCTCATAGCCAGCATCCCTACTACGGAAGAGCTGGATGAAATGACCTTGGGGGGCAGAACCCACTAACCCTTCGTTACACTCTTAACAGGCCGGACTCTCTCCATGGGATTCCGGTCTTTTCTTTTGGAGGATCATGGAAAAACATACCCAACTGGTTTCCACCAACCTCCGTTTTGCCATTCCGCCGCTTCCTCCGACGCTGGCAAACGATTTCCGGGCCTTTCTGGTAGCCGTCTGGCTCCACCTGGGCCTTCCTCACCCTACTCCAGTCCAGCTGGACATAGCGCATTACCTTCAGCACGGGCCGTCCCGCCGTGTCATAGCCGCCTTCCGGGGAGTTGGTAAGTCGTGGATCACCTCGGCCTATGTGGTCTGGAGGCTCCGCAACAATCCAGCCCTGAAATTTCTCGTGGTGTCTGCCTCAAAAGACCGGGCCGATAACTTCACCACCTTCACGCAGCACCTGATAGCGGATATGCCGCTGCTCCAGTGCCTCAAGCCTCATGACAACCAACGTTGCTCCAAAGTGGCCTTTGACGTTGGTCCTGCCCAGGCCGACCATGCTCCCAGCGTCACCAGCAAGGGAATCACCTCCCAGCTGGCTGGCTCCCGAGCTGATGAAATAGTCAGTGATGACGTGGAGGTCATGAACAACTCCCTCACTCAAGGGCAGAGAGACAAACTAGGTGAGGCCGTAAAAGAGTACGAGGCCATTCTCAAGCCTGGAGGAATCATCACATACCTTGGCACCTACCAGACAGAAATGTCCCTCTATACCCAACTCCCAGCCAGAGGATACGATGTACGAATTTGGCCCGCAAAGTACCCTACAATCAAACAAATTGAAGCTTACGGAGAAAGACTCGCTCCTTCTATTCTGAAGGCCCTGGAGGACAATTCTGGCCTTACAGGGATGTCCACAGATCCCCTTCGCTTCTCAGAAGAAGACCTCATGGCTCGTGAGCTGTCCTATGGCAAAGCCGGGTTCGCTCTTCAGTTTATGCTGGATCCCCAGCTCTCCGACGCTGATCGTTATCCTCTGAAGCTCTCGGACCTGACCGTAATGGATCTAGCGCCTGATGAAGCACCGGAAAAGATCATCTGGTGTTCCGCAGCCGAGAAAGCTCTCCCCGACCTCCCCTGTGTAGGCCTCCGGGGGGACCGATATCACGCCCCCATGAAGGTCTGGGATACGTGGCTACCGTACACCGGAGCAGTCATGGCGATTGACCCTTCAGGCAGAGGACAGGATGAAACCTCCTACGCTGTCGTGAAGATGCTCAATGGTTATCTCTTCCTGACCGCAGCCGGGGGCATCCAGGGAGGCTATGGCCCTGCCGTCATGGAGAAGCTGGCTTCCATCGCCAAACAGCAGAAAGTCCATGAGATCGTCGTGGAATCCAACTTCGGGGATGGGATGTTCACAGAACTCTTCAAGCCCCATCTCCAGAAGGCTAACTTCCCTGTAGCAATCACCGAAGTCCGCCACTCGATCCAGAAGGAACGAAGGATATGTGACACTCTGGAGCCTGTCATGGCCCAGCACAGGCTTATCGTGGACAAGTCCCTGATTCGTCAGGACTACGAAAGCACCCAGAGCTACGCTACCGAACACGCCCACAAGTATCAGCTCTTTTATCAGATAGCCCGAATAACGCGTGAGAGGGGCGCTCTAAGCCACGATGACCGTCTGGATGCACTTGCTATCGCTGTAGCACATTGGATCGATCTCATGGCCGTTGACGCCGATAAAATGACCGAACAGAGAAAGGAAGACCTCCTCCTGAAAGAACTGGAGAACTGGACCTCCTCCATTCAGGGGTCACCATTTGGCTTCGATATGACCTGCATAGCAGGGGTTGGAGTGATCCAATCAGGAAAAACATCAAGTATTCTAGGAACTAATAGACAAAACTCCAGCTTCAGGCTGGGTAGATAAATTCACAGAAAATCCTGCATTTTTGGATGTTGTAACCATTTGAAAATGCAGGGTTTTCAATTAACCCTCCGTCTACGGGGAGCATGGATATAAGAGTATATAAAGAACCTTCATATATAATATATAGGGTATTCTTATGTATTCTTAAGAATAGCCTATGAATTCCCAAGAACACAGAAGGCTCTCCAAGGGCAAGGAAAAGGTTCGTACCTGATGGTTATAATCAATAACCCAGCAACTGCTTTACTCTGAGAAGAATCCCAAGAACGAGGTACACTCGCTTAAGCAAAGTTACTACCATAGCTGTTCCTCCTTTTCACAAGATGTGCTCCCCTGCTTACACACGGGAGTCTTATCTTGGGGGATATCCAGCAGCCAGTTGTTGATTATCCTGTCAGATAGTCCTCTTCTCCTTCACTTCCCTTTTTGAGCCTCCTGTTCCTTTTCATCAGCTTTCACAATCGTTTTACAATCGTGTTTGCCAGGGTAAGGTTTGTCCTGGATGCCGTATTCTCCCAAGGAGGAGAAGACAGGCTACAGGCAAACCCTCCTGGTGGCAAGGCTATCTAAAGTAAAGAAGGCCATGATGTAGGCAGAAGCTACCTCCTGTCTACTGGTGTTCTTCTTCACCGTGTTTCCTCACAGTCTTCGTGTTCCTCTTCCTTCCTTTCCTTTAGGGGTGGTGAGTAGTGTCTC
>JAJDHY010000012.1 GCA_030266385.1 Desulfovibrio sp. OttesenSCG-928-I05 | reverse complement strand
TGTCGTCAGCGGTGCATTCGCCAAGCCAGAGGCAGTAACGTCTATAACCGTTAATAAGTTCTTTTGAGCCTATCCATGGTCTAAAATATACCTCTGATGCTGGTTCTTTTGCTATAAACGCATCACGTTCTTGCTCTGTAAAGAGGTAATGCCCATTATCTATTGGCTTATTCCCAATGCCAATCATTGGAATATCGCAAATGGGTCTATTTCTAGATTCAACAAAAACGGTAGCAGCATCAACGAGGTACGGGTTGATATTTTTTGCCTTTACCTGTTCTATCTCAGAAAAAATTATTCTATTTGTAGAAATATTCACATCACTAAACCCAACAATGATGCAGTAGACAGCAGCTTTTCCCTTTGCGTCGTTGTTCCATTTGAATGTTTTATAGGCGAAGTCAATTTTCATGCCTTGAGCGAGAATTCCTTTCCATAACAAAGCAACTTGTTCGCCTTGGCAGATAGAGTTTGTAGAAACAAAGGCAGTTCGGATGGTTGAATTACGGCACATCATGTTAGCAGCTTTTTTGAACCATGCCGTCACATAGTCCAGGTTTCCAGCCTTATCTGTCCCTTCAAACACACGCATCAATTCGTTTTTTTGCTCAGCACTTATGAGCCTGGCTCCGCCAAACGGCGGATTGCCAAAAATGTAATTGAGGTTTTTTGGCGAAACGATGCTTTCCCAATCAATAGTCAAAGCATTTGCACATACAATTTCTGCCGAGTGCTGCAAAGGAATTGAAGGGAAGGCCAACCCAAAAGCCTCCCCAAACTTTACATTCATCACATGTTCCATGAGCCACATGGAGACGCGCGCAATTTCAACGGGGAATTCTTCAAGCTCTATCCCGTAAAATTGATTGATCGTGACCTTGGAGAGCATTTTGATATTAAGCCAAAGATCACTCGGAGCCGTGCCTTGCTTCATTGCCAACAACACCTTCAGCTCAAGCTCCCGCAACTCCCTGTACGACACCACCAAGAAGTTTCCGCAACCACAGGCCGGATCAAGAAAGCCCAGCGTGCTCAATTTTATTTGAAAATCTTTGAGAGACTGTATTCTTTTCTTCCCGGCGCTCAGCATCAAAATCTGTTCAAACTCTTCGTACAGCGCATCAAGAAAGAGCGGACGCACAACCTTGAGGATGTTTTTCTCACTGGTGTAATGCGCCCCCATGGAGCGTCTTTTCTCCGGGTCCATAACAGCCTGGAACATGGAGCCAAAAATAACCGGGGAAATATCGCTCCAGGCCATGTAGCCACAATCGAGCAACAAACGGCGGGCCTTGGCATCAAATTTGGGAATGGGGCAGTGCTCTTCAAAAAGGCCGCCGTTGACGTAGGGAAATTTTTGGAAAGAGGCAGGGAAAGATTTGCGCTCAGGAGCATTGTCAGGAAGGTTCAGCACCTTAAACAGCTTCTCAAAAAACTCCGCAAGGTCAGCCCCATCCTCTTGGGTGTTCGACTTGATTGCATGAGTCATCTGGTTTGCTTCCGCAAAAATCGCCGTATCTTCTGCAAAAAAACAAAACAGCAGCCGCGTAAGAAAAACATTGAGCGTGTGCAGATCACCGTCTTCAAAGTGGTTCACTGCACGGATGCGGTCATACAGCTTGCCCATCTTCTCACACGCTTTGACATCCGCGGGGTGCTCGGCGTAGGCAACGGCCTTTTCATACTGCCCTGTCAGCGGCAGGAAAAACTCATAATTGGTCTTGAAATCCTCGAAGTCGAATTCCGTATAATCGTCAACCTTGCCATCGTAGGCCAACATGGCTTTGAAATCAGTGACCATGACAAAACGGATTTTGTGCTGTGCAATCAGAGGCAGTGCGAGAATAGCATCCAAAGACCTTTGGAAATCCTCCCCCTTTTGCAACGGGTGGAAGTATATTTTTTGGGCTACGGCAACATCACCGGCAACCTGCGCAACGTTACGTTGCCTATCACCCATCTGGAGACGCTTGATGGTAGCTTTGGGCATCCCATAGGCCGAAAGAAAGGAGAATATGAAGTCTTCCTTCGCTTCGGCAATAATTTTTTCCAAAGCGGTAATGATTTTTGCCTGATTAAGAGCCGCCATTAATCCTCCAATAACCATGATCGACATGCGTCAACCATTGCAGCCTTCCAGTTCGTTTTAAAATTTGCAAATAGGCTTGGGGCAGATTGGCCCACGGGAAAAGATATCAATGAGCCCTGACGATGTTTTCTTAGAAGCTGTCACTGTGGCTGCATCACAACCCAGAGGTGATGCATTGTAATCGGCCCAGCCTGTGTTCTCTGATGAGCAGAAACTGCACGTGCTGTACCATCTGGCTGCTCTATAAAATCACCCAAGAGTTCATCTTTCGCCCAGGGTACACTATCTGCTGGGTGCTCGCACAACTCAATAATCCACGTATTAATTTCTTTATAAAAAAAGCTGGGAATGTACTCTTGGATATAGCCAATCATTGCAGCCGTGCTATGCCCCTTGCCATGCACGCAGGCCTTAAAGCGCTGGATTCCCCCAGACATTTTAGCATTGCCACCAGATACATATTCGCGCTGGCGTCCCGCGTCAGGGGTAGGAAGTCTTTTGGCCTCAAAAACGAGTATTTCATCGTATGGCGAATCAAAATATCCGGAAGCAACCAATTCTCGATCAGGATTTGCAACAATATCAACATCCCGACGCTCGCCTTGCGGCTGTTCCCTTTGAAACAAAAAGGGGTACCCTTCATGACGGCTGGCACTATCAAGGTAAACTGACAGTTGGGCACTTAGCTTGGTTTCAGCGGTTTCAGGAGAGCGTTTTGGGTCATCTCGCCATGCAGCAAGATGATTGAACACAAAATTTATAACACTCAGTTCTATCATTTGCCGTGAACCGAATGGAGTTTTACCTCGGCGGACGTTCGGTTCACGCATTCTGCTCATCTCCAGCCATCATGTCATGCAAAACGTCATCTACATCGCGTATGGCAATTGAGCGTATCCAATAACGAAGACGGTCAGGCTTAATTAAAATGAGCGCATCACCCTCATACACTCGCAAGATGCGTGTACTACAAAAAGACTCGGCATCGCCCTGTGTAGAAAAAATGACGGAGCGCAAATATTGCGCCCAATCTTTTGTTAACCAAGGGATAATGGAAGATTTTTTAAAACTAAATGCCTGATACATAAGACCATCTTCCAACTCGCAGCCAACATGCTCAGCGCTAGGGAATACTTTTTGAAGTAGCCGCAGAAAAGTCGAGGAATACAACTGCGCTTCGCCATTCTGTATTTTTTTAAGAAGCGCCGAATCCTGCCCTAAGCGCACATAATCCGCCATATAGTTATTTACATCTTCCAGCATCTCAGATTCCCAAGACGCAAGTTCCCACCCTTTGTCAGTTGGGCACGGAAGCATAGCTATATCTTTTTTATAAACAGGCGTGGCTCTAGTCGTGAGAGATCTAGAACCAGATAACTGAATATATGCGGAAAGATTGTTTCGCATATCAACAAACTGTTTTGCAAAGCACTTGAGATCATCCTTCTGTACGTCGTTACAGGCAATCCCAACAGTCTCATTTGTATATGCAAGAGATTCTTTATCCCAAAAAGCACATGGCAAAGAAGTATGCTCCCTTATAACAAATAAGGGGGGCGTAAATAATTGCACGGCTCTAGGTGCTTCAAAATATTCATCAGAAACCCGGCTAAGCTGTTCAGGGCAAATGGTAGTTGCCCCGTCTGGAAGAGCTTGAGAGGTTAAAAGGGGCTTGTTAGTTAACCATAGAGCATGATTTTTTTTATTTCCGACTATATAGCCTTCACCGATACGCCACCCAGATGCTCGGGCCTTATCTTCTATCGTGGGGAGGCTGGATAGCTTGCTAGCGATATTGAACAACCGTCCGCCACCAAGCAAGTTTGTCCGCCACGGCAAATAATTTTTAGTGATGGCAACAGACTGATTTACCCTATGGTAATCGTAGTAATCTAAGTCAAAATGAATAGATCTATCTGCTGCAAACGTACGACGAAATGTCCAATGCTGTATTGAGTGACTTAAACTTGGAGGGGAGTTTGTTGCCAAAACAGCAACAACCTTCGTGTCCGCCCCTTTGAAAAGGCCACGGATAGACACAAAATCCAAAATTCCATCAACCGTGATGCTAGAAAAAAACTCCTTCCTGAATGTATTTACTTTTTCGTTATATAAAAAACCAGCATTTTGCAGCATGCAAATTTTTCCAGACTGTCTAAGTGCTGTTGTTGCACAGTCTATCAAGAAAAAATACGCAGCTTGATTATCGGGAACTGTATAATTTGAGCGTTTTATCATTGACGGGGTAAGTGTGGACATAAACGGTGGATTGCCAATGATAAGATCAAATCCTTTGCCATCTTTTGTCTTGCTCTTCACAGTTTCTATGCAATCGCAATAATCACCTGTGAGGATATTAGCGCCTAATAATTTATCAAACCGAAGCTGTTCCCAAATCACATTAGGCTGCAAAGCATCACACACAGCCAATGCTAAGCTAAAAGAAGCTAACTCTGAAGCTTGTGGCTGCAATTCAATTCCAAAAATAGTTCTGGATAGTAATTCCGAAAGTTCCCTGGGGGCAGGACGTTTCCAGTCTCTTGAGTTACTCCACGCATGCACAAGCCTACGAAACGCAGACACAAGAAAGATTCCAGAGCCGCACGACGGATCAAGAACCGTTTCGTTCCCGCGCAGAGAACTTAGTGGCATGACCTGATCAAGTATAAGGTTCACTACCATAGGTGGAGTGAACACGGCCCCTTTACCTCGATCAGCAAATTTTTGGTAAATGTGACTCAGGACTTCAACAGGTATATGCTTGAAGGAATAAAACTCCCACAAATAGAATTGGCCAGTTTTTGAGTCTAAATCTTTACATATAAGATCGGTCAACTTTCTCAATAGCTCATCATCAATGATATCAATATGTTCTTTGGAAAGTTGAAAAATATCACCATTGAATTTGGCTCCCAAAGCTTGGAACATTTTCAAAGAGGCTTGCTTGCCACCATGCTTGAAAACATGCAAGCAAGAGGGGCTGTCGGGATGAAACGCTGAGAACCAGTTCTGCGGAAATACGCCTCTGTCCTCTAAATATTTGAGGAGTAAAGTTAGAAGCAGTAAGTGCCGTGCTGCCGGATTTTTCTCACCACCTAAGACCTTATCTGCATGCTCGACCTCGGCAATAAGTTGCCTGTGCGCTGCTTTGCTGGGGTTAACTAAGTGAGCGTTACGCTCGTCTTCCCAAAAAGTCCCATCTACAAGACGAAACGCGGAAAAGCGTTTGGCCTTGATAGCTTCGGCAATGTCAGAGGAGATTTTGACCACGTCCACAGGGCGAGGGCGCCAATTATTGTCTTTGATAACAGAGGCAGGGCCAGCACATGAATAAATATCCACTCGGCCCTGTTCTTGCACATAAAGCAAAGGCGCTTGTCCGCTAAGCCAGATATTGCGGTGTAATTCAAAGAGATCTGTGGAGCTAAAGCTTCCAGTGGTGTTGTCAACGACATATGCAGCGACTTGTGAAGAGCGCCCATCGCTAAACCGGCGAAAAAAAACAAAGTCTGGTGACTTTGGAGTTAAAAAGGCGGCCTCGCGAACAGCAATTTTTTCATCCAGATGCAATGAGTCATCAAGCGCATCCGTCACTTTTGCCAAGACAGAACCAGCGGGAATTGTGTTCGCTGTTAAATTAACAAGTTCAAGCGCTTGAGCCATTTTACCCGCCTAAATATTTTCTCTTGACACTATCGGAACAAAGGTAACCCATTTCTTGGATTTTAGGAAGTCAAGAAAAAGTCTAAAGTATAAGTTAGACCAGGGTTAGACCCGTGCCCAGTTAGACCAGAAAAGCGCCTTTCGCATCCACTCGCGAAAGGCGCTTTTTCTCAAGTATTTCAATGGTGCCCAGGACGGGACTTGAACCCGTACAGAGTTTCCTCCGAGGGATTTTAAGTCCCTTGTGTCTACCAATTCCACCACCCGGGCGGGAGGGGCTGCGGCGTAGCCGCAGCGCTTCTATAATTCTTTCTTGCTTTCTTTTTCTTCTTTCTTCTTCTTTATTCTGTTTTCTTCTTCCGCAAACCTATTTTTTACCGGCCGGCTTCCCCGCAGGCTTTTGGGCCGGTTTCTGCGCAGCCTTTGCGCGCGAAGGGGCCACATCCAGAACCTTTACGGGCAGGGCGGCCAGATCAAGGAAACCGGGCTGGGGCAGTTGCATCACCGCCTCCTGCCATTTGCCGTCGGCTAGTGCGTATAGGTGCAGTATTTCAAGGTCCTTGTCTACAAAAAGCAGACGTCCGGTAATGCCGTCACGCAGGACGGGCGACATGGCGTTGCAGATATCCTGATAAAACGCCTCGTCCCCGCCGGAAAAGACACACTGCGCGCGCAAGGTGTCTCCCAGCGCCTCGAAGTTGAGGAACTCCGCGCCGTGCTCCATGAGCACGTTCTGCAGAAGAAGCTTGGCTTCCTCTTCGCGGGCCAGAAGGTCCTCGTAGCTGAGTTCCGGGCTGTATACCAGGTGTCCGAACAGTTCCGTTTTGTACGTTGCCATAAGCAGCCTCATTGTTCCCGGAGCAGCGTTCGCGCCGGAAACCTGGGTCGTGATTCTGGAAAAGACGGCGGGGACCGGGCGTTACGAAACGTTCCGCTGTTCCGGGAAACGTGACCCGCTTTGCCCTCCGCGCCGGAAACACCGTCACATCAGGCATTCCCGCCGGTCAGACGCGCCATGTCCCCGCGCCGCGCGTACAGTTTACGCGAAATCGTACCCCGCTTTCAAGGCCTCGGCGTTCTTGGGAATCAAATGCCCGTAGTGCGCCGAAATAACATGAGAAAGGCTTGCCTGCACTTTCTCCAGAGGCAATACGCCCGTCGCTTTCAGAAACGCGCCCAGCGCCACCATGTTCACCATGCGGCCGTTGCCGACTTGCTCGGCGATCTCGTTTGCCGGGATGCATACGCTTCTGATGCGCTGCGTATCCACCAGCGCCGTATCCACCAGCGAAGAGTTGACGATCTGCACGCCGCCGTCTTCCACGCGGGGCTGGAATTTTTCCAGTGACGGCTGGTTCAGGATAATGGTGGATTTTGGCCGCTGGATGATGGGGGAGCCGATTTCATCTTCGGATACCACCACCGTGCAGTTGGCCGTGCCGCCACGCATTTCCGGGCCGTACACTGGGATAAAGGTCACGTTAAGGCCGGATTCCATACCCGCGTAGGCGAGAAGGTTACCTATAAGCATTACGCCCTGACCGCCGAAGCCGGCCATGGTCACGTCCTGGTACAAAGCCATTATTCGCCCTCCGTATTGAGGGTTGCGACATCCTTGAAGACACCCAGCGGGAAATAGGGAATCATTTCAGTCCGGATGCGGTTGTTGGCCTGCACCGGCGTCATGCGCCAGTTGGTGGGGCAACCGGAAAGCAGCTCCACAAAGCCGAACCCGACGCCCTCGGTCTGCACTTCAAAAGCGCGGCGCAGGGCTTTCTTGGCGGCGCGGATGTTTTTCACGCTGTCCAGCGAAACGCGGGCGGAATACGCCACGCCCCCGAGGGAGGCGATGATTTCCGCCATGCGGATGGGGGCGCCTTCGCGTTCCAGACAACGGCCTCCCGGACAGGTGGTGGTTTTCTGGCCGATCAGAGTGGTGGGGGCCATCTGTCCGCCGGTCATCCCGTACACGGTGTTGTTCACGAACACCACGGAAAGGCGCTCGCCCCGGTTGGCGGCATGCATGATTTCCGCCATGCCAATGGATGCGAGGTCGCCATCGCCCTGATACGTGAACACAAACTTGTCCGGCCGCGCCCGCTTGACCCCGGTTGCCGCCGCCGGACCACGTCCGTGCGGGGCTTCCACCGCGTCGATATCCAGATAATTGTAAATAAACACCGAACAGCCGATGGAGCCGATCACAATGGCTTTTTCGCGCAGTTGCATCTCGTCCAGCAGTTCCGCGACCAGCCGGTGGGCCGTGCCGTGGTGGCAGCCGGGGCAGTAGTGGGTGAGCGTGGAACGGAGCGATTCCGGTTTGTCAAAGACCAGCGTCTCCCCCGGCATGGGGGTCAGGTCTATACTATCAGCCACCGCTTCGGTGGGGGCTATGCTGTCTATATCAGGAGCCATGTTACTTCCTCCCCAGGGCGTCGATCATGGGCGCCATGAGATCTTCCGCGCCGGGCATGTCGCCGGGCATGATGCCGAAAAAGTCCGAATCCGCGTGCTTGCGGACGGCAAGACGCACGTCGTCCACCATCTGACCGGTGTTGTGTTCGATGGTCAGGAAACGGCAGCCCCTGGCGGCGAGATCCGCCAGAACGTCCGTGGGGAAGGGGTAGAGCGTAATGGGACGGACCAGGCCGATCTTGTGCCCGGCTTCACGGAGCTTGCGCACGCCACTCTTGGCGATGCGGCCCATGGAACCGAAAGCCACGACCACGAGTTCCGCGTCGTCGGTCATAAAGCATTCGGCCCGCGCTTCTTTCTGCATCAGGGTATATTTTGCCAGCAGATGCCGGTTCTGTTGCGCAAGCGCGCCCTCGGCGAGGAAGAGGGAACAGATCAGGCGCTTTTCCCGCCCCTTCGCCCCGTCAAGCTGCCAGCCTTCGACCTTGTCGTCGGTCTTTTCCGGCTGCCACAGGGTGACAGGTTCCTTCATGCCGCCGATAATGCCGTCGCCCAGCACCAGCACGGGGTTTCTGTACTTGTAGGCCAGATCGAAGGCCTCGATCATCATATCGTAGGCTTCCTGACAGGTGGACGGCGCGATGACCATGGTGCGGTAATCGCCGTGCCCGCCGCCGCGCGTGCTCTGGTAATAGTCGCCCTGAGCCGGGCCGATATCACCGAGGCCTGGACCGCCGCGGTTCATGTTGACAATAACGCCGGGCAGTTCCGAACCCGCCATATAGGAAATGGCTTCCTGCATCAGCGATATGCCGGGGCTTGAGGAGGACGTCATGGCCCGCACGCCGGTGGAAACCGCGCCGAGCAGCATGTTGGCGGCCGCCAGTTCACTTTCGGCTTGCACAAATTCCCCGCCCGCCTCGACCAGCGCCGAGGAAAGCATTTCAGGGATTTCGTTCTGCGGCGTAATGGGATAGCCGAAGTAGCAGCGGCATCCGGCGGCGAGAGCGCCGTAGCCCACAGCTTCGTTGCCCTTGATAAATACGCGTTTGCCTGTTCTCTGGGTCATGTTATTCGCCTCCGCCTTTTTTCGACCGGAAGACGCGAATGGCACAATCCGGGCATATCAGCGCGCACGAAGCGCAGCCCGTACATTTGTCCATTTCCAGTACTTCAACGGCTTTATACCCCTGGCGGTTAATACGCGGGGATTGACTGATAATCTTCACCGGGCAGAGCTCGGCACAGAGCATACAGCCCTTGCAACGCTCTTCCAAAAAAAGAACCCGTGACATGGTGAACCTCTGGGACTTGGTCTGCGCGCGTGTCATGCAAAAAAGAACACGCGCCGTTCATGGTAATTGGGTACTATAACGTTTTTTTTCCCGTGCCGCAAAGGGGGCCCATAGCGCCATCGCGGCAGGGAAGGGGAGCCTCTTCCGGTCCCGGATTTTCGCCGGATTTTATAGTGAAAACGACGGGTTCGCGGCATCCAGCGTATGGATGGAGACGTCCGCCCCGCAGTACTTCCGAATGCACTCGGCTGCGAAGCGGGATACGGCTTCCCCGTCTTCCACACTGGAAGGGGGCAGGATATCCAGATTGATCAGCGTGGCCGTCGTGCTTTCCTGAATCTTGGTGGTCTCGCTGTTCCGCCAGCACCAGGCGCGGCAAAAGGCTGTTCCCGCGCTGTCCGCCAGGACGATTTCACCGGGTTTGGGGCTTTCGGCCGGGCCGCCGCCAAGGGGCAGATAGCTTTCGCTCCCGTCCGCCGGGCGTAGTTCCAGATCGCCGGTAATGGCCGCCACATCATCGCCGCCCGCCGGGATGCGCCAGCGCATGCTGCAAATATTGAAAATGCAGACCAGTGTATTGATGTAGGGCAGATCCTTGCCGCCGCGCACCCGTTTGATGAGATTCAGCACGGAAGGCGGGCACTGGTTCGGGTTTACCCCGAAAGCGCTGAACGCGTCGCGCCAGGATGCGAGATGCGGATGCGCCTTGATATCGGCAAAGGAATCGTCGCCGCGCACGGCTTCTTCCTCGGCCCGGAGCATGGCTTCCAGCTCCGCGACATGCGTGCTGTTGTCAATATTGGATGCCGCCAGCACGTAGCGGGTGAAACCGGGGAAGAGTTCAAAGACTTTGGGGTTGATGGAAACAAGCATGGTACGCCTCTGTCGGTCTATGCGTGATGGTGTGTGGAACAGGCGGGATTTCCTCGTCACATCAGCCGGGCTTTGCGGTCGAAATGGCCGCTGATTTCGCTTCCTGAAACAAGGGAAGCGCCTGTAAATCCGCGTTCTTCCAGGAGCGCATGAAGGGCTTTTTCAAGGTGCGTGGGTATATTTTCCGTTGCGAGATGCAGGGAATAGCGCGGCCCGTTTTCCACGCGCAGGCGGAAATCAACAGGCTCTCCCGGAACGTCCGGGCGGCGCGTCAGGCGGTGGCGGCATAGCATGGCGGCAACGGCGCGTTCCGCCGCGTCAATGGCCGCGAGCATCCCGGCTTCGGGCGTCAGGCCGTAATCAAGGCGGGTGAGCAGGCAGGGACGGGCGGCCTGTCCCGGACGGTCCATGCCCGTCTCTTCGGCCAGGGCGTGAATAGCCGCCTTGGTAAGTCCGGCTTCGGCGAGGGGGGAGCGTATCCCCAGTTCCTCAAGGGCCTTGAGGCCGGGCCGGTACTTCGTCTTGTCCGAAGCGTTGGTGCCGTCGCAGAGCGGCAAGGCTCCCGCCGCGTCCAGCATGGCGTCAAACAGTGCCCGCTTGCAGTGGTAGCAGCGGTCCCGCGCTCCGGCGGCCACCGCCGAGATCGCCAGCACATCCAGCTGCACGGTGATAAGGGGAACCGCGCGTGCCGCCGCCCAGGCTGCGGCCTCGGCTTCTTCGGCAGCCGGAATATGCGGCCCGCTGACATGGATGGCCGTTACGTCCAGTCCTGCAAGCAACGCGCTGTGTATCAGCAGCCGGCTATCCAGCCCCCCGGAAAAGGCGACGGCAATGGCCCCCATGGGAGCCAGAATTTCTTGCAGTACATACGCTTGCCGCGTGAGGGGGAAGGAAGAAGACTCCGGCACACAATTCTCCGCCATAAGACAGCATCCGATAACTTTACGATAGAAACGTTTCTCATTGAGGGGCCGGGCGCGGGTATTTCCGGGCTTTTCGTCCCGCGCTCCGTGCTTTCCCGTGACGCATGTTCCCTCTCCGGGCAGAGGAGGAAACGCCGGGGGAGAAGAGCGCCGCTCGTTCCCCCGGATAGCGGCGGCGTCATAGGGATGTGATTTCTTCCTGCGCTTCGGTCAGGGTGAATTCGCCCTTTTCAATGAGTTCTTTCAGGGAATTCGCGCATTCCAGGGACAGGGCGTAGCTTGTCAGGGGCACGGTTTCCACGTCTTTATCCATGACGCGGATTGTGCCGCTCCGCAGTTCTTCATAGCTGACGTGCCCGAGAATACGCGGGTCGCGGTTCGGGTAATCATGCCCGTAATCTTTGACGGGCATGGGGATTTCCGCGTCGGACACGCCGGTGAAAAAGGCCATGTCCTCGTTCAGGATGGGGATGGGAATGGCCACGCCCACGGCCAGCGAGCAGCCGTAGCCGAGGATGGAAAGGCCGCGCACGTAGCGGGCGTTCATGCCTTTCATATCGCCGCGCAGCATCAGGGTTCCGGCCGGGGAAAGGGGAATGCCCCGTTCCGTGCGCTTGGGTTTTGTCACGTGCTGGGTGCCCGCGCCAATGACCCAGCCGACCCCGCCGCCGAGCAGGATTTTCGTGCCCAGCCCGATGGTACGCAGGAAAGGATCGTTGAACAGCGGGGAAAGTTCCCCGGCTGTGGCGTAGTTGGCGTTCCGCAGATTGCCCTTGAGCACGCCCATGTAGGTATACTTGCTCTTGCCCGTGATGTTCACGGCGACATTGTAGTTCTGGTAGCAGTTGCGCGGGTTCAGCAGCTGCGCGTAAGGCAGTTCGGCCAGCGTCATCTGGCGGTCCAGTTCACGCAGGGGGTAGCAATCCGTGCCGTAGGAAGACGCCCGTACGCGCACGGATTTGCCGAGCAGCAAATCTTCTATCACGTGCCCGCCGCCGTACTTGAACTGGCCGGGGAACACCTTGTTCAGCGGATCATCCGCCGCCGGTTCCGTCGCCCCCAGATAGGAATCCACCGCCGCCAGCCCGGCGCAGGCCGGGACCGTGTTCAGGGATACCGCGCTGGTACGCAGGGCGGTGGCTTCCGGCTGGCCAATATTGAAGAGCATGCCGGAAGAGCACATGGGCGAAAAGGTGCCGGTGGTCACCACGTCGACTTCTTTCGCGGCTTTTGCCTTGCCCGCCTTACGGACCAGTTCCGTCATTTCAGCCGCGTTCAGTACAACGGCCTTGCCCTTGCGAATACGTTCGTTGATTTCCGCGATACTCTTATGTTTAGCACTCATGTGTCAGTCCCTGCGTCAGTCCCAATGTACTTCGGTCCCACGATGATAATGGGGAAAAATGTCTCCGGCTATCTTCCAGAGGCGTCAGGCGGCGGGGTATTCATCCCGCAATGCGCCAGACGCCATCGGGAACAGTACGGAAGTTCCGCAGAACTGTCGAGAGGCGCACGAGGAAATGCGGGAGGAATCTGCTGTTCCGGGAAGCATTTCTGTTTCATGATCCACACAACAAAAAGCCGCCTCACGCGATGTGAGACGGCCTTTTGTTGTGTGGAAATACACGCTGTTACATGGCCCGCAGCCGGGCGATGCGTTCAGAGGTCGGGGGGTGCGTGCTGAAAAGATTGCGCAGGTTCCCGCCAAGAAGCGGGCTGACGATGAACATGCTCTCGGTGGCCGGATCCTGCCGCTGCATGGGAATCTGCTTGCTGTAATCCTCCAGCTTGGACAGGGCGGACGCAAGAGCCAGCGGGCTGCCGGAATACTGCGCGCCGCTGGCGTCGGCCAGATATTCCCGTGAACGGGAAATGGCCATCTGGATAAGCGAAGCCGCGACAGGCGCGAGAAAAGCCATGAGAATACCCGCCGCCATGCCGGAGCCGGAACGCTCTCCATCACGGCTGCCGCCGCCGAAGATGGCGGCAAACTTGAGCATGTTGGCCAGATACATGATCACGGTGGCCAGCACGCTGGCGACGGTCTGGACAAGGATATCGCGGTTGGCGATATGCCCCATTTCGTGCGCGACGACCGCGCGCAGTTCATCCGGGGAAAGCAGGCGCAAAATGCCGTCGGTCACGGCGACGGCGGCGTGGCCGGGGTTGCGCCCGGTGGCAAAGGCGTTGGGGGAGGAATCGGGAATGATGCAGACCTTCGGCTTGGGGATCCCGGCCCGCTGGGCAAGACTATCCACAATACCGTGCAGCATGGGGGCTTCATCCCGCCCGACTTCCCGCGCCTTGTACATTTTCAGCACGATGGTATCGGAAAACCAGTAAGAGCCGAGGTTCATGGCAAGCGCCAGTATGGCGGCGATGGCAAGGCCCGAAGACCCGCCGAACATCTGTCCGAGGAAAAGAATAATGCCCGAAAGAAGGGCGAGGAGGAGGAAAGTCTTTATCTGGCTCGTCATGCGTATCAATCCTTGATAGAGCGGCGAACGGATGCATCCGTACCGCGTTGTATTTCATGAAAACGCCGTGCTTTTTTCCGGAAGCGGGCGGCAGCGCCCAATAATCTGCCGCGACGCCCCGGCGGCATATCGCTGCGACGGCTGACAAATACTACTGTAATCAAGTTGGGCTGCAATGCAAGAGGAGGATGAGGCCAAAAATTCGGGGAAGGGGTCAGCCGCCCGGCACGGCGATGGGCCACGCAGGACAGAAATGCTGAAGGCCATTATTGACACTTTAGATCTGATATGTCAGTTAGGCGTGACGGCGATTTTTCTGTCCCCGTTCTGGCACATACCAATCACATACCCGGCACGCCGGGAAAAACAAAGCGAGGCCCCCATGAAGATTACCCAGGTTGAAGTGTTTGATTGCACGGTACGGGACCATGATCCTTCTCTTGCGTATTTCAACCCGGTTTTCATCCGCATTCACACGGATGAAGGCATTACCGGCGTCGGCGAAGCGGGGCTTGCGTACGGTTCCGGCTCCAACGGCGCGGTGGGCATCCTCAAGGATCTCTGCCCCCGGCTGATCGGCAGGGACCCCATGGAAATTGAAGCCATCTGGGAAGATTATTTCCGGGGCACCTTCTGGGGCATGGGCGGCGGCCCGGTGTTTTACGCCGGGATGAGCGCCATTGATATCGCGCTGTGGGACATCAAGGGCAAACGCTACGGCGCGCCCATCTATCAGCTCCTCGGCGGCAAGACGAACAAGGAACTGCGCACCTACGCCAGCCAGCTCCAGTTCGGCTGGGGGCCGGAACAGACCGCGCTCTTTGATCCCAAGGACTACGCCGAAGCGGCCAAAAAGGCCGTGGCCGAAGGCTATGACTGCATCAAGGTCGACCCCATCCAGTTCTACGGTTCCACGCCCGAAGAAAACTCCCTGACCAAACCCAAGCGCAGCTATTACGGCCTGCTCCAGGCGGCGGACATCAAACGCGCCTACGGTCGCCTCAAAGCCATGCGCGACGCCATCGGGCCGGACGTGGATATCATTCTGGAAATCCACTCCCTGCTGGGTACGAACTCCGCCATCCAGCTCGGCCGTATCGTGGAAGATCTCAATATCTTCTACTATGAAGAGCCCATTCATCCCATGAACAGCAGCTCGTTCGCCAAGGTGGCGAAGGAAGTGAACCTGCCCCTTTCCACCGGGGAACGCAGCTACACCCGCTGGGGCTATCGCGAGCTTTTCGAAAAACAGGCTCTTGCCGTGATCCAGCCCGATGCCTGTCTGGCCGGAGGTATTACGGAAACCAAGAAAATCTGCGATTACGCCAACATCTACGACGCCACCGTGCAGGTGCACGTGTGCGGCGGCCCCATTTCCACGGCGGCTTCGCTGCATATCGAAACCGTGATTCCCAACTTCATCATTCACGAGCACCACACCATCGCGCTGAAGCCGCGCATCATCGAGCTGTGCAAGTACAACTACCAGCCGGAAAACGGCCTCTTCAAGGTGCCCGAACTGCCGGGCCTCGGTCAGGAACTGAACGACGAAGTGATCGGACAGTATCTGGCGTTCACCATAAAATAAGTGTGGTCCGGGCCGGGGGGATGCCTCCCGGCCCTCGTTTACCCGTTACCCGCACTTCCGGTCATGCTTCCCCTCTGTATTGCAGGAACTTGTCTCCCGGCGCTGACGCTGGTATGAGGTCCCCATGCTTGAAACCATTGAACGCCCGCAATCGCTGACCGAACTGGCCACGGAACGTTTGCGCACAGCCATTGTTGAAGGGGCGTTTGCCATGGGGCAACCCCTTTCGGAAAACATGCTCTCCCGCATGCTGAGTATCAGCAAAACCCCCATCAAGCAGGCGTTGACCGAACTGCGTAACGAGGGGTTGCTGGTGATCGTCCCGCAAAAGGGGACCTATGTTTTCACCATTACTCCGGAAGATCTGCACCTGTTATCCGTGGTGCGGGAAGCGCTGGAAACCACGGCGCTGCGCTGCGCCTGGGATAATGACGGGCCGAAACTCGTGGCTGCCCTGTCCGGCCTGTATACGCGGATGCTGGAAGCGCGGGACAGGGATGATCTGATCGCCTATCTGCGGCTGGACGCGGTGTTCCACCAGACCATGCTTGAAATGGCCGCCAACGATTACCTGATGAAAGCGTACCGCCTGATCGCATCAAAAACGCGGGCCGTGCTCTTTCACCTTGCCGACCGCCCCTTGCAGAAACGTTCCTTTGAAGATCACGGCACGCTCATCGGCCTGTTGCGCGACGACAAGCTGGCAGAGGCGGAGGCGCTACTGCGCGTTCATGTGCACCGCCATTCGCATATCGACTTTTCCCGCATTCAGGAATTCGGCGCACATAATTACAGTCTGCCGAGCGGCCTCAAATAATAACGACGGGAGCGGGCTGGGCCGCGCTCCCGTCAGGTGGTTCCGGTACTGTATGTGCCGGTACCGATTGCTCTGTTCGATCCTGTCTACTTGATTCTGGCGAAGTATTCGGCTTCGTAACGCTCCATCAGCGCGTAGAATTTGTCGGCATATTCCGCGCCGGACTGCTGGCGGGCTATTTCACGGGCGGGTTTGACCGCTTCGCGGAATTCTTCCAGCACTTCGGGAGACAGTTCGTTGATTTCCATTTTTTCCTTGAGAAACGCGTAAATCTCTTCGTCTCTTTTGATCGCGTCAAGACGGTACTGGGTGGTGCATTCCGCCATGACTTCATGAATGCCCGTACGGATATCATCGGGAAGGCTCTGGTAGAATTCTTCACCCATGACGTAGGAAGCCATTTCAAAGGCATGGCCGGAAAGTGTCAGGTATTTCTGTATTTCGTGCAGGCGGGCTGCCGTAATGTTTTCATAGGGGTTTTCGGTACCGTCCACGACGCCCTGTTGCAGCGCGGTGAACAGCTCCGCCCAGGGGATCGGGGTGGGGTTGGTGCCGAGCGCCTTGAAGCTTGTCAGGTGAACCGGGTTGGGCTGCACACGGAATTTCATGCCTTTCAGGTCTTCAAGGCTGGTGATGGGCTTTTTGTTGTTGAGCAGGTGGCGGAACCCGATTTCCCAGAAACAGAGCGGGCGCACGCGGGTATCTTTGATCATCCGTTCGGTGATCATCGCGCCCACTTCGCCGTCCATGGCGGCGTTGATGATATCCCGGTGGGGATAGGGAACAAGGAAAAGGTCCGTCATGGGAATGGCGGCGGCGGTGAATTCCGACATGCTGCTCAGAGGGTACAGGTGCATGTGGAACACGTTGTTCTGCAAGGAATTCATGGCCCCGTCAAAGGTGCTGCCGAGGCGCTGATCCCAGTACACGCGCACGTCCACCCGGTCCGGGAAGCGGGCTTCCATTTTTTCCTTGAACGCGATGATCTGCTGCACCTGGGGATAGTCGCCCTGCGCTTTGGGGTTGTAAGACGCGTTAATCTTGATGATGGTTTTCTGGGCGGCGGCGGCTTCGAAAACTCCGGGAACGCCGATCAGACAACTTAACGCCAGTACGAAGACTGCAAGCTTTTGCAACATGCCCAACTCCTTTTGATGGAAAACGAAAGGGTGCGGCCCGGGCCGCTTCCATGAACAGTGACTGAAACCGAATCGCCAGCCATGAATCCGAACGTAGAGCGGCTTATGGCTTTAGTCAATATCTATCTGATTTTATTGTATTTATTCTTGTAATATATTACGGGAGTTTTCAGCGTTTCACGTTTGGGCCGGGGTGGTATTTATGCGTAAATATTGCTGATATTGTTGCGGCGGCGGGTCTTTCTTGAAATATCACGGTGGATAAAATATATTATAGATGCGGTCCGGACGCCGCCATGTACGTGTACAGTCCAGTATGAGGCAGGTTTATTGTGGAAGCATTTCCCACTTCGCTCGTCGTGATTGCTGAAAACGAGATCCGCAAACTCATTGTGCGCGGCGATCTGGAAATGGGGCGGCGGGTAACGGAGGCGGAACTCGCCAGACGTTTCGGCATGAGCAAGACGCCCGTGCGGGAGGCGTTGCAGCAACTGCACCGGGAAGGGCTTGTGCAGATACGCCCCCGGCAGGGCGCGTTTATTTTTTCTTTTACCGAGGAAATGGCCGAGTCGCTGCGCGGGCTGCGTATTCATCTTGAAAGCTACGCCATATGTGAAGCCGTGAGGAAAAACCGGGGGCGGCTGCTAAAAAGCGTTGGCGAGAATATCGCCCGGTCCACAAACGTTCTGGAGCAGGGGGATGTTCAGGGCTATCTTGCGCTGGACAAGGAATTTCACGCTCTTTTTTTTCTGCATGCCGACGACCAGATTCTCAACGCCGCGTACGGGGCTATCAGCGTGAAACTCCAGGTTCTGTGGCGCAAGCTTGTCGGGACCTATTCCACGCTGACGGACTGGGAAGATTCGCTGGCCGAACATCGCCGCATGGTGGCCTGTATTCTGGAAAACGATTTGCCGGGCGCGTACCGGGAACTGGATTTCCATTCCCGGCGCAGCAAGGAGCAGATCTGTTTTGACGACACCGCCGGAACTGTGGCGGATGGCGTCATAGCTGGCTGAACCGTCAATGAATTAGCCACCGCCCCGGTTCGGGCATAACCGGGCGCATGCCGGTAATGCCCGAACCGGGTGAAGGCGGAAAGCGAAGGCATGCTCAGCGCACGAACGCGCCATCCACCGCCGAGAGGGGATCAAACCCGGCGGGAATCAGGCCGCGTTCCTCAAGCCATGCGCTGACGGCCCGCATATCCTCATCCCGCGGGGCTGTAGCCTCGTCATAGCCGGGAATGGTCGCGAAGGAGAGCAGCGCCTCGGGATAGCCCATTTCCGTGGTCAGAATGTCGTGTACGGTGGCTACGGGGTTGTCGCGCAGATACGCGGCCCCCCTGTTATAGGCCCGATACATGGCGCGTACCGCTTCGCCGCTGGCGTTCAGGGCTTCTTGCCGGAACACGATGCCGGTCACGTCGAACCCGAGGGTGCGGTTGGTCGCCAGTACGGCGTTCCCGGCCCGGGAGGCCATCAGGGCCAGCGGGTCGGGCAGGCCGGTGATATCGATATCGCCACTTTGCAGCATTTCGAAACGCAGGGGGATTTTGTTGATTTCCACCTTTTCCACATCGTCCGGCGTCAGGTTCGCGGCAGCCAGGGCGCGGTCGAGGAGGTAATCGATGACCGTATTGCGCGAAACGGCCAGCTTCGTCCCTTTCATCTGTTCCGGGGCAGTGATGCCACTCTTTTGTCCGGCGACAACATAAAAGGGCGCGTTGCAGCGCGACGTCAGCTTGACGTCAAAACCGCCCGCTTTCTGCAGCAGCGCTCCGGTCAGGTCTATGACCGCGCCGTCAATGCTTCCGCTCTGTAACGCCGCGTCGCGGTCATTGGCCGAGTAGAACTTGACCAGTTCCAGTGTCAGCTTTTCTTCCGCGCAATAGCCTTCGCGCAGGGCCACGGCCAGAGGCAGGTAATCCATGGACGGCATGACGCCGAGGCGCAGGGAAAGGGCCAGATTTCCGGCGCTGTCCTGTGTGGCGTTTGGCGCGGCGGTCCCGGAAGCGGGCTGGGCGGCAGACTGGGGGGTGGGCGCGTCGTTTGAACAGGCGGTCAGGGCGAGGCAGCATATGAGGGCAAGGAATACTTTCTTCATGATTTCTCCGGAAAAATGAAAAACGGGCGTGATAGTGCCGTCTGTTCCCTAGGCGAAACAGTGTTTCGCCGTCAAGTGCAATCGTGAAACGGTCCCGCTTTGCGTGCCGGGCATAATGAAAAAAGCGGAAAAGGCAGCAATGCGTCCCGCTTTTTTTTATGTCTGTTGACGCAACGGTAGCAGTTTGGCATATTTTCGCGCATTGGCTGCAATTGGTCTCATTACTAAACGGAGTGGAGTGTACAAATGATGAAAAAGTTTTCTTTGCTCGTGGCGTTATGTGCTGTTCTGCTTGTTTCCGGATGCATGGGCCCCAAAAAGGTCGATACGTTCCAGACGATGGAAGTAAGTTTTGAGTGGAACGGCAATGCGGGGTCTTTCACGTCCAGCCCGAACCCGGAAATTTTTGTTTCCAACGTTCCGGCGGGTACGGCGTTCTTTGAAGTGAAAATGAAGGATCTGGACAGACCCAACACGAACCATGGCGGCGGCACGGTTGCCTATACCGGCGACGGCGTCATTCCCGTCGGTTCGCTGAAGTCCTATCGCGGTCCCCAGCCTCCGGAACCGGAAGTGCACACCTATGTGATCACCGTGCGCGCCCTGAATGCGGACAAGTCCCAGTTGCTCGGCGAAGGCAAGGCGTCCCGCCGTTACCCCGGTATGAAATAAGCGTTGTTTAACGCTGCCCTGTGCATACAAGGAATCCCCGCCGGGCATGCCCGGCGGGGATTTTTGCTATCGGCGTCACCGCCGTTTCGTTTTTCCGCGTGGGATCAGATTTTCGCGGCGGTGCGCAGGTCGGCTGCGGCGTCGGTCTTTTCCCAGGAGAATTCGGGCAGTTCCCGGCCGAACGCGCCGTAACAGGCGGACTTGCTGTAGATGGGCCGCTTGAGATCCAGGCGTTTGATGATGTGGAAGGGCCGCAGATCGAACACTTCGCGCACGGCGCGGGTGAGCTGCTCATCAGGCACTTCGCCGGTGCCGTAGGAGGAGCAGAGCACGGACACGGGCTGGGCGACGCCGATGCAGTAGGCGATCTGCACTTCGCACATGGGCGCGAGGCCGGAAGCCACCACGTTTTTCGCGATATAGCGGGACATCAGCGCACCGGAACGGTCGACCTTGGAGGGGTCTTTGCCGGAGAACGCGCCGCCGCCGTGGTGGCCCATGCCGCCGTAGGTATCATTGATGATCTTGCGCCCGGTCAGGCCGCAGTCGCCCATGGGGCCGCCCACCACGAAACGGCCCGTGGTGTTGATGAAGATTTCGCAGTTTTTCGGATCAAACATGTTTTCCGGGAGCGTGGGCACAATGACCTTGTTGGTGATGTCGGCCACGATCTGCTCGTGGGTGACGTCTTCCGCGTGCTGGGACGCGATGACCACGTTATTGACGCGCACGGGCTTGCCGTCCTGATACTCGAAGGAAACCTGGGTTTTCCCGTCGGGCCGCAGGTAGGGGAGGGTGCCGTCCTTGCGCACCGCCGTCAGGCGTTCGGAAAGGCGGTGAGCCCAGAAAATGGGGGCGGGCATCAGGGTTTCGGTTTCGCGGCAGGCGAAACCGAACATCATGCCCTGGTCACCGGCGCCCTGATCTTCGTTGGTTTCACGGTCAACGCCCTGGGCGATGTCCGGGGATTGCTTGTCGATGGTGGACATAACCGCGCAGGTCTGCCAGTCAAAGCCCATTTCGGAATGGCAGTAGCCGATATTGCGGATGGTGTTCCGCACGATGGCGGGGAAATCCGCATAGGCTTGCGTGGTGATTTCACCGGCGATAACGGCGAGGCCCGTGGTCACGAGCGTTTCACAGGCAACGCGGGAAGCGGGGTCTTCCGCCAGCAGGGCGTCAAGAATGGCGTCGGAAATCTGGTCCGCGATTTTATCGGGATGGCCTTCGGTCACGGATTCGGACGTGAAGAAATATTTACCTTTGGCAGGGATCATGATGCCTCCTGTCGCGCGGGGCGCGGCATTTGGGGTTACCGCCGGATGCTTCCGGCGGCGCTTTTTTACGCAACGGGAGCGCGCAAAAGCAGGTTATCGATAAGTCTGGCCTTGCCCAGGCGGACGGCAGCCGCCACCAGGGCCGTATTCTCAATATGATCAACCGGGACGAGCGTCTCGGGATGCACGAAAGAAAGATACTCCTCCTGCCCCAGCGGCAGCTGCTTTTCCCAGTACGCGCGAATCGCCTGCGCCAGTCCGGCGGTATCCCGCTCGCCTGTCGCCAGCAGCCGGGCGGCTTGCAAAAGCCCTTGCTGCAAGGCCGGAGCCATGGCGCGTTCTTCAGGAGTAAGGTAGGCATTGCGGGAACTCATGGCCAGTCCGTCGGCTTCCCGGACAATGGGCAGCCCCTTGACGGATACGGGCATATTGAGATCCAGCGCCATGCGCCGCAGTATGGCCAGCTGCTGCCAGTCCTTTTCTCCGAACAGCGCGGTGGTGGGCATTATGAGCAGGAACAGCTTCGCCACCACCGTACACACCCCGCGAAAATGCGTGGGGCGGGTAAGGCCGCACAGGGTGCCGGAAAGGGACGGAACCTCTATCCAGGTGGCGTGGTCCGGCAGGTACATGGCGTCAGGAGCCGGGGCGAACAAAACATCCGCCCCCATTTCCCGCGCGATGGCCGCATCCCGGTCAAAATCACGGGGGTAGGCGGCAAGGTCTTCACCCGGCCCGAACTGCGCGGGGTTGACGAACAGGCTGACAATGAGCCTGTCGCCGCTTTCCCGCCCTGCACGCATGAGGCTTTTGTGCCCTTCATGGAAATAGCCCATGGTCGGCACCAGCACCGTGTGCAGGCCGGAAAAACGCCAGCCGCGACACAGGGCGGCAAGCTCGTTGGGGTCGTGTATAATTTGCATATCAATATATCCTGATATTGTTGCCCGAATGTATAATACGGAGCCGCTTCTTTTGTCCAGCTTTTTGCAGTTTTCCCCGGTATTCTTTCCGCTGTTCCGGATTTTTTCTGACGGTCCACGGGCGGGACGCCGGGTTTTTTATCGTGAATAATGCCGCGCGGCGCTTTACATTTGCAGGCCGCTGTACTAAGCAATTCGTTCCATATTGTATTTCAGGAGTAAATCCCATGGCTCACAAGAAAGTTGAACGCAAGAAAGAACTGGACCGTCAACGCAAGCGCCGGGCTGAACGCCTCAAGCAGCGCATTCGTGACGCCAAGGCCGCCAAGGCCTAGTGCTTTCCGGTCCCGGGCAGGGCGCGGCCGCGCCTTTGCCTGGATTCCGGGATTGTCCACACATCACAGCGGCTGTTGTTGACAAGAGAACAGTCGGGGCTATTATAGCTGTGCGTGCCTGGCACGCGCCGCTTTTTATTTTTTTCAAGGAGTTTTGCCATGCCTATTTATGAATACCGCTGTGCGAAATGCAACAAGGTTTTCGAGGAATGGCACAGGCATATTGATGATGACCTGAGCCATCCCTGTCCCGAGTGCCAGGGGAACGCCGAGCGCATAGTTTCCAACAGCACCTTTATGCTTAAAGGGGGCGGCTGGTACGTGACCGATTACGGTAACCGCAAAAGTGATCCCGTACACGGATCGGATTCGTCCGGCTCCAAGGCGACTCCCTCCGCTTGAAGCGGTTGCTGAATTTCCGCGGGCGCGGATAGCAAGGCCTCGAAAGGGGCCTTTTTTTGTGCGTACGGGCATGCCTTCTTTGCGCGAGCGAAAGCGCGACCTGCGATCGCCTCTGGCAGTTTCATGCACCGTCTGTTTCCATGAGGATGAATGCCGGTCCCCCTCCTCGCTCCATCCCCCCCCTCGTGTTGACGCATCCCCCTTTCTTGCGGCATAGCTTTGGGCGGCGTGCGTTTGCGCCGTGTTTTTCTTTTTCAAGCAGAACGGGAGACGTTCATGATAGACCGTTATACGCGCCCTGAAATGGGCGCGCTCTGGACCCTTGAAGCCCGGCTTAACGCCTGGCTGGAAGTTGAAATAGCTGTTTGCGAAGCCTGGAACAGGCTTGGCGTTGTGGATGACGCTTCCCTTGCTGAAATCAAGGGCAAGGCGTCTTTTGACGTTGAGCGGGTGATCGCTATCGAAGAGGAAACCCGTCACGATATCATCGCGTTTCTTACCGCCGTGGAAGAAAAGGTGGGGCCCGCGTCCCGCTTCATCCATCTGGGCTGCACGTCGTCGGATATTGTGGATACCGCCAACGCGCTGCTGCTGGTCAAGGCCGGAAAGATCATCATGAACGGTCTGGACGGGCTGTGCGCGACGCTGAAGGATATGGCCTTCACCTACAAGGGGCAGCTTACCATCGGCCGGACGCACGGCATCCATGCCGAACCCACGAGTTTCGGGCTCAAGATGGCCGGGTTTTACGCCGAGTTCATCCGGCACAGGGCACGCTTTGCCGAAGCCCTGGAAAGCATCCGGGTCGGGAAGATTTCCGGCGCGGTGGGAACGTACTCCATGCTGGATCCGCGCGTGGAGGAAATAGCCTGTTCCCTGCTCGGGCTGAATGTGGATCCTGTTTCCACCCAGATCATCCAGCGCGACCGTTACGCGCATTACTTTACCGCGCTCGGCGTCATGGCGGGCGGCATTGAGCGGTTGTGCGTGGAACTGCGCCACTTGCAGCGCACGGAAGTGCTGGAAGTGGAAGAAGGGTTTGCCAAGGGGCAGAAAGGCTCTTCCGCCATGCCGCATAAAAAGAACCCCATTTCAGCCGAGAACATGACGGGGCTTGCGCGTCTTGTGCGCAGCAATTCCCTGGCCGCCATGGAAAACATGGCCCTCTGGCATGAGCGCGATATAAGCCATTCCTCGGTGGAACGCGTGATCATGCCCGATTCCACCATTCTTGTGGATTACATGCTGCACCGGCTCACGGGGCTGCTGAAAAATCTCCGGGTCATCCCGGAAAACATGGCCCGCAATCTGGAAGCGTCGTATGGCCTCTTTTTTTCCCAGGGCGTGCTCACCGCGCTGGTGGAAGAAGCAAAGCTTCCCCGTCAGGAAGCGTATGTGCTGGTCCAGCGGGCGGCCATGCAAAGCTGGCAGACCCGCCAGCCCTTTGAGAAGCTGGTGCGGGATGATACGGCCATTACCTCCCGCCTCACGGCGGAACGGCTGGACGCGCTTTTCAACGCCGCGAACTATTTGCGGCACGAGGACATGATTTTCAAACGGGTGTTCGGCGAATAACAGGTCGCGGAAAAGCCTTGGGGCAACACGGTTATTGTCACTACAGACTATATATGCTATACCCCCGCGTATCCATGGTATGCCGGGTTTTCGCGCCGTGCGCTTTATGCCTAGGGGGAGCGCGAAATACGGCTTTGTCAGGCGTTTTGCCGCCTTTTCATCATAACGCCCCACGCGTCGCTGCCTGGGGAAGGTTTTGCATGGTAACTGCTTGTTCCCTATACCGGGCCGCCGTCCTGTTTTTCTGTATGGCGGTACTGGGTTTTCTTTGCAACGCCGGGCACGCACGGGCTGCGGAGTCTCCGTCGTTCGCTGTCTCCTCCGGGGCGGGTGTCGCCGCTTCTGGGGCCGAGGCGTCTCTTCCGCAACTTGAAAACGGCTGGCAGGCGTTTATCGCCGGGCATGATCTCATCCCGGAACAACTGGTCGCCGTCGACAAAAACCGTCAGCTCCTGTTCCTTTTCGAACGCCACAGCCCGCTGCGTATCGCCGAACAATATATCTGCACCACCGGTCGCGCACTGGGCGACAAGTTCGTCTCCGGCGATCTGAAAACGCCCGAAGGCATCTATTTCGTCGTCCGCCATCTCAATTCCGGCCTTGATTTCATCAAGTACGGAAACGAAGCCTACACGCTGAACTACCCCAACCCCGTGGACAAACTCCGCCGCAAAACCGGCTACGGCATCTGGATTCACGGCCGGGGGGAACCCATCCAGCCCCGCCTTACCGAAGGCTGCGTATCCATGAACAACGGGGATATCGCGGTGCTCGGCTCAAAATTGCTGCCCGGAACGCCCGTGGCGCTGGCATCCAGCGTATCACATGCGCCGACCTTTTCCGCGCCTGACGCGCAGACGCTGGCGCTGCTGGAAAAGCGAACCCGTGACTGGGCAAAGGCCTGGTCTGCCCGTTCGCGTGCCCTGTTCGATTTCTATGATGCCGAAGCCTACAGCGTGGCGCAGGGAGAACCGTTCAGCGCGTTCCGCGCCCAGAAAGAGCGGCTTTTCAAACAGCTCGCCTGGATCGACACCACAGTGCACGATGTGCAGGTGTTGCCCGGTCCCGGATACTGGGTCACGTGGTTTTTTCAGGATTACAAGGCTTCCAACCTCAGTACCAAAGGGGTACGGCGGCTTTACTGGCAGCCTGACGACAAAGGGGAATTCCGCATTGTGGGCATGGAATGGTTGCCGAACCTTTCCGGTACCCTGCTTGCCAGCCGTGGCGGGTCCATCCCTTCCGGTCCTTCCGCTTCTTCCGATGCCGCGTCCGCCGCTTCTTCCGGTTCCGGCGGCATAGAGCTGGCTTCCGCTGCGCAGGCCGCGCCAACGCCCGGTGAATTGCCCGAAGGTTCCCCCGATATTCCGGCGGAACCTGCCGTCCCGGCCGCGCCCATTGTGGTTGCCGAAGCGCCCGCGCAGCCCGCTATCATACCTTCCATCCCGGCCGCTCCCCTTTCCCCGCCGGAAATTCCCGCTCCGCCCGTTGCCGAAGCCCCCGCCGAAGCTCCCATACAGATTGCGGCCGCGCCCGCTCCGTCTCATGCGCCTGTGCAGGAAACTCCCGCCGTGCCCGAAGCGCAGCCCGCTCCGGTTCTCAGCCCGTCGGAACAACTGGCCGCCGATGGCGCGCGCTTCATCGAAAAATGGCGCAACGCCTGGGAAAGCGGCGATCTTGAAGCGTATCTGGGCTACTACAGCGCCGATGCGCAGCAAGGATCCCGCAGAGGCGTCGAGGCCATCGAGGCGCACAAACGCTCGACCTGGAAACGGAAGTCCCCGGCTCTGGTGGCGCTTTCCAGCGTGCGCATCACCGTCGAGGGGGATACCATTGTGGCGGACATGCTGCAGGAATACGCGGATAGCTCGGGGTATAAGGATCTGGGTATCAAGACGCTGACCATCAGGCGTTACGGCGACGCCTTGCGTATCGTCCAGGAAGACTGGACTCCGGAGACGCCATGAAGCCAAAGATAAAAAAAGCGCATGTGTACAGCGTATTGTTCATGCGCGACGACAGTGGAGTAACCCGGTTCCGGGTCAGAGCGATCTGGCTCAAACTGATGCTCCTGCTGTTCGTTCTCATGACAATGGCCGCCGCGGCCGGTGGCTATGCGGCACATTACTACTGGCAGCGCTACGAGTACCACAAGGCCGAAGCGCAGGGGCTTGAGGCGGAACGGGCCGAAAACCGGCGGGAGCTGGAACGGCTGGCCAACCTTGAAAATATTCTGAAATCCAACGATCCCGAACTTCTCCGTACCCTGGTCAGCAACGTGCCGGTCAATGGCGATACCGCCCAGGACCCGCTAAC
>JAJDHY010000119.1 GCA_030266385.1 Desulfovibrio sp. OttesenSCG-928-I05 | reverse complement strand
ATACACGCTGTAGTTGGAAGTCGAGTTGTTGTTTGTGTACTGGTAAAAACTTTCCAGGGTCCAGTCCTTGTTAATGCGGTATGTGAGCCCCACACCGGCGCGGATGCGCTCATCCTCGCGCTTCTTTGATTCAAAGACTGTGGCGGCGCCACGGTAGTATTCCTTGGTGTAGCTGATGCTGGGGGCCAGCTCAAACCCGTAGGGCAGTTTGAAATTGAAGGAGGCCAAAAGCTCCCAGCCATCATAGGCGTATGTGTGCCTTTCAGGGCGTCCGCCTATGTAGCGCGCCCCGACCACGAACTCGTGCAGGTTTTCTCCAAAGAAAAAGCGCGCGTACTGTCCCGCGTAGCCGTAGTTGCCGTTACGCTGCCTGTCGCGGACGTAGTCGCGCTGATCCATGGATGCGCGGGAAATAAGCTGAAGCCACGGCGTGGGCGCATAGGCAAACGAAAGTTCCGGGCCGACCGCGTAAACGGCATGGTACCACTCGTTATCGAACAGCTCCCCTTTGACCCGGATATCAAGGAGCGTATCCGGCCCCATGCGCCGGATACCGGCCGACGCCTTGTACCAGTCCAAAAAACGGTTGTTGGAAGTGCCGAGTTTGTTGTTCGTGTTCCCCCGGACGTAGAAGTTCATGTCGCCAACCAGCCACCAGGAGCTGACCTGGCCCAAACGGTAGCCCATATCCAGCAGGCCGCTCGCGAACCCGCCGAACGTTTCCTTGGCCGCCGCGTTCGGTATTTCCACCCCCCGCCAGTTACCGAGATCCATAATGTTGGAAGCAGGCCCCTGGTTGGCGTTATCGTCGAACAGCACCCCGGCGGAAAGTCTGCCGTGGATCTGGAAGCGGTCATAGCGCCGCCCCAGGGCGTCCATGAGATCAGCCGTGCTTTCTTCATCAAGGGTCGGGTCGTTCCGCAGGTAACGCCGGGCCTTTTCCGTATCGCCGATCACCGTATAGGCATGGGCTATTTCCTTGAGCAGGACGGGATCGCCCGGATAATCCTCAAGCAGCCGTTCGTACGCCATGATCGCCTGGTGGTGGCGTCCCGCGAGCATGGAAGAACGGGCCAGCCCCAGGTTGACCTCCAGGTCTTCCGGGCTTTCACGCAAGAGCCGTGAATACAGGCGGTACGCTTCCATGGCCTTGCCCTGGTTCAACAAGGTCGCGGCCTCGGCTTTGCCCTGTTCGACCACGCCCTGAATGACGGGATCACGCTCGGCAGCCGTGGCGGACGGCACGGCGAGACAGAACGCGAACAGGAACAGAAACAGGAATGCCGCAAGAGAGGCAGGGCCGTGCGAAGTACCGTGAGATACAATAGTGCGCATCAGATGATTCCTCATGATTTATTCCCGTCTCACGGTCTGGTTGTGGAACTGCCACTTGCGGTTCCCTGGTCAAGCGTTGATCCGTCCATATTCCCCACATGGTATGTGCCGTTAAGCGACGCACCGTTCGAATTCCAGTTGCCTGTCAGGTCCAGAGTGGTATTGGAGCTTACCCACGCATTATTGCTGGAATACAGAACGTCTGAAAAATCAATATGGACATTCCCTCCGGCGGCAATGCCTGATGCGTTCGTTACTTCATAGTCATAGAGACCGCTGTCCCAGCGCCCCAACAGTTCGCCGGTGGTGATAACCCCCGTGCTAAGGTCCGCCTGGAAGGAAAAAAGCCCGGCGAAACCGGAAGGGATTGTGGAACTGTTCAAACTCCCGGTAACCAGCGCGACGTTGGCACCAGTCTGGGGGATCGTACTTAGAAGGTCGCTGGTGTAACTGCTCAGACTGGGCAAAAGGGGCGCGACCGGAATGGATACAAGCCGGTCATGATCCCGCATGATCGCTTCCCAGTCAATAACCGCTATGGTCTGGTAATCACCGTCGGATTGCAGGGAATAGGCGGCGGCATCCGTTTCCCGGAAGACGGCCATATACGCGCCGCGCTGCCCGACATAGACCCGGCTGCCCCCCATGGTGGGCGAAGCGTTCGAACTGATCTGGGTACCCTGCCGCACCGTTTCCAGATCCTTGCCAGTGATGGGGCTGACTTTGTGCCCGTCGGGCGTGATATCCATACGGAAACCTTCCCGCAGCAGGACGCCGTTGAAGTCTACGCCTTTCGAGGTATTTTCAACCCAGATGGTGCTGTGTTTATCCTCGTGACGCAGGCTGAGGATGGTGCCGCGTATGCCCGCCGTACCCAGGGGGGTGGAAAGCTGGAAGGCTTCGGGGTTCTGTTCCACAATAAAGCCCGTCACCACCCGGACCATGCCGCTGCCCAGATGCCCGTTAAAACTGGCCCCGGCTTCGCCTTCCGCGTAATCCCGCATATGGAAGCTTGAAGAACTGGCAACGGAAACGGTGCTGTCGTCGGTGAAAATAATCTGCACCCTGCCGGATGCATCGGTGGTAATGACATCACTCGCCTGAATGGTATCCTTGAGGGCCAATGCTATGGTCTGCCCGTCACGGACGACGAATGCGCCCGGAACGACCTTGATAACATGGCCGATTGCGGGTCCTTCAGCCAACGCGCCTGTCGCGCAGGCAACCAGCAATACCAGAATTATGGCTGCCCGGGAAAAAAGCCGTTTCATAACTACTCCTGTCCAGAATATGTGACTGTATATCTTGACACATGTACATCATTATTGCATCGCGCTGGCCCGGCAATAGCCTTGCAGTTCGGCAGAAAAGCACCACCATGCGTATGGTCGCTGGTGAAAATGATCTTCCGCCTGTCCAGCACGGCTCACAAACGAACCGGGCATGACCCGCATAGCATGGCCGATTGCCCCGTCATTCCCCAAAGCGGCTGCGTTCTAACGGATGTGTAGAACGCAGCGCCGCCGCTACTTGGTCACAATCGTCACGCCCCCGCTGGCCGTGCCCGAATCCCCCCCGCCGACATCGTAGGTTCCTGTCAGCGTTGCGTTGTTCTGATTCCAGTTGCCGTTCATGGTCAGTTCGCTGCTCGAGGAAGGCATTATGCCCGGTGCGCCGCCTATGACAACGTGAGGATCCGTCGTCCAGGTGACATGGGCCGCCGCCCCACCGGCAAGGCCTGTTCCCCCGGTGACATGATAGCTTGATTCGCCGTCAGCCCAGCGCCCCCACATCTCCCCCTCTGTAATCACCCCCGAGCCAAGGTCGGCCCGGAAGGAAAAAATGCCGGTAAACCCGCTCATCCATGCCGAACTGGAATGCAACGAACCGGTCACCAGCGCAAGAGCGGGCGTGCCCGGACTGATCTGGTTCACAAGATCATTGGTATAGGCGGGAATGCTGGGCAGAGGGTTCAGGGGCTGGCTGCCCACAGCCCCGCCGTACTTGTCTATGAGGTAGTCCCAGTCAATGACGGCGATCGTCTGATAGTTGCCGTCGGACTGCAGGGAATAGGCGCTTGTATCCGTTTCCCGGTAAATGCCGGTAAAGGCGTTGCGCTGTTCCACAAACACCCGGCTTGATCCGCCGCCGGAAGACGGCCCCCGGCTGATCTGGGTTTCCTGCTCCACAATATCCAGATCCTGCCCTGTGATGGTGCTGACCGTATGCCCGTCAGGAGTAATATCCATCCTGAGGCCTTCATGCAGCGAAACCCCGTTGAACAGCACGATTTTCGAGGTGTTTTCAACCCAGATGGTGCTGTGCTGCTCCTGATGGCGCAGACTGACAATGGTGCCGCGTATACCGGCCGTGCCGAGCGGCGTGGAAAGCTGGAAGGCTTCGGGGTTCTGTTCCACAATAAAGCCCGTCACCACCCGCACCATGCCGCTTGTCAGCATACCGTCAAAACGCGCCCCGGCCTCGCCTTCGGCATAATCCCGCATATGAAAACTCGACGCGTTGCCGATGGCGACGGAACTGTCGTCGGTAAAAATGATCTGTACCCTGCCGGATGCGTCCGTATTGACGACGTCGTTCGCGTAAATGACATCCTTGAGCGCCAGAGGCAGCGTCTGCCCATCCCGGACGGCAAACGCGCCGGGCGTTACTTTAATGACGTGACCGATGCCCCCGCCGTCCGCGCAAGCAGACGACACGCACAAAATCAGAAGCGTG
>JAJDHY010000118.1 GCA_030266385.1 Desulfovibrio sp. OttesenSCG-928-I05 | reverse complement strand
ATTTACATATATAAGAATACCACAATACGATCCCACTACAACACAGCATATCACATATTATATACTACCAAATAACAACGAGCTTATAGCTGTTTATTTATCGGAACGTTCTCTAGATTTATTTTCTAAAAAAAACTTTCGCCGCATCCTTTTTTCTTTTTGCAGCAAACAAGAAATAAAATTCAACTTCGAAAGTTTATTTTTACGAGACGCCCAGTTTATCTTCTTTATCAATCCACTCTTTACAAGATCATTTGATGATTCAAATTTTAGACTATCAGAGGAGAATAGATTATACTCGCTATTATACCATGATCTATATAAATCAAAAAGGTGCGACAGGATCTGTATTTTCATACGGGCCGAATGATCTTCTATTCTTTCACATGCAATATTTGATAATCTATAGTGCAGTAAGCCAATAGTACAATCAGAAATCATATTTTTTGAGAACGGGTAAGAATAATGTGCAGAAACAAGGATGTCTTCTGGCTCAAAATACAATAAAGGATATTTGCTTAGCTGTGGAAGCAAGCCTTCGAACGAAAGCATCTCCATCATGCGCCGCCTCGGCCCTCCTGTAATTTGCTCGCGTACCATCGTTGGCTTATATTCATACCCGACACTGTCAAAATATCTACAAGCTGCAACTGTTTTTTCATAAGTATCTAATTCGGCGTATGCCACACCTTTGATATCTGCATACATATCAATCATAATCGCAAGAATCCGCTTAATTCCTTGCTGTTGCGCAGCTGCCGTCAATTCGTATATGCTATGGCATTCGCACCCATCAAAGACCAGAATCTCGTCGGGATCCAGGATAAGGTACCACCTGCCGTGCCCATAATTAAGCATTGCCTTTTGAATCCAAATTTGCTTTGCCACAATGGAAAAAGGCCCTGGATATAAGTAGATATCAACATCAGGTTGGGTCTTCAGGTATTCAAGCGTCCCGTCCGATGAGTCGTTATCAATAAACACAAATTTTTTCAGTCCGAGGCTTCGATAGTACGATAAAAAGTACGGCAGGCGCGCCAATTCATTACGTATCGCGCTTACAACTATTATATCATCGTCATCTTTATCCAAGACAGCCCGGTACACAGACAGATCTATAGCCGCCCATTCACTAAGCATCTTATCCCGCTCTGGTATATTCCTACCCACAGAGCACCTCCTCTTGAGTCAAAGAAAACAGCAATCGCCCACAGGGTACATCGCCTCTTGCAACACTGGAAGGAACAGTGTCGAGATTTCCTGAGTTCTTGATCATTCAAGCGGATTCCAGCTTCCATACGGGACAACAAGCGAACAACAGAGCAACCACGCCTTCGGGTGCTCTATCGAGTGTCGCCTGCCCAAATGCAGCGCAGCACCGTTTGTCTTTCATGGACGACCCTAACCATAATTCTATGCCTTTTCCCAGTCCCTGAAAACGGTTGCAAAAACTGGATTGCCTCCCGGAAAAAATCACCGCAAAACTCACTTATGATGCATATAGCAGTGCTGGCATTCATCTGATGGATATTTTCCATCCAAAATCCCCTGGCGTATGCTTACCAACTTCTCGCTATTCCAAAAACTCATAACATCTGGATAATCAAACAAATACCCCAGGGAGTTCAACGAACCGAGAACAACCGCACGGCAAGCGTGTGGCACCAAGTTTTCATGCCCTCTTGTTTCATCGATTCCCTTGACGGGCCATGTTTGCACTTTACTCCAAAACACGTTGCACTGGCCCGTGCCGTCAGTTGGTGAAGGGATACTCACCTTTATCCCCAGCGACTGCCCAAGCCGTTGGCACGCTTCCAGAGCTGCACGCATGTCAGAATCAGCACTTTGATAGACCGCATCCATGCTCGAAAAAGGATTGAAATCATACGCAAACAAATTAACTATACTCACGGTTGCACGAATGTTTCTTTTGCTTACATCTTCCACTAGTTCTGACAGATGCTTATAGTTATGCTTTGTTAATACAACATTTATGTGAAATTTAATCGGCGAAAAAGAAGAAATATATTCCAACGCATCCATTACGTCTGAATAGTTCGATCCCTTTTTAATTGCATTATGCTCCTCTGGGTCTCCAGATAAAATATCTGTTGTAATGTATGAAATATGATCACCACGTTTTATTATTTCTTCTATGTAGTTATGTTTGTCAAAAAGAGGCTTATAAAAATTTGTCTGAATAGAAGAATGTCCATACACAGAAATCGTGTAGTCAATCATATTAATAACGTCTTTATTAAAAAACGGCTCACCCGTACCACATATATGAACATGAGAGATATACCCCCTGTGCGCAAAATCGACCATTCGCTTGAAATCATTTAAGCCTAGAGTAAAGGGAATATTATATACATTACTCTTATCTTTTGCATCGATACTATGGTATGCACAAAACGAGCACCTATTGTTACACACACTGGTAATACCTATTGTAATCCAGCGTGGAGGATAAGAAAGTGTTGCCTTTTGGTAATTTTCTCTTTCAAATGCCTTTTTGTGTCGATTCATTATGCTTTTTCTCGAAGAAAGTGCATCAAAAACCTTAAAAAAAGGAATTTTTCTTGAAATTGGCATAAATCACCTTCTCCGAACAGTTTGCCGCATTAAACAAACAGTACATAATAAAAATACATTGACGCACCTGCCGCGCTCACTATGTGCGTTGTGAAAAAACATAAATAAAGCACTCGCAGGGAACGATCCACATTATGCGCTAAACTTTCCCGGCAACGCGATCATATCTCCAAGCTTTCTGCCCCATTCTCCAGGATAAAAAGGAGTCGTCCCGGCGTTCGAATAAAATGTACATTCGGAAAACAAAGGGCCACCTTGGGTATTAAAGAAGTCTACCCGCACAAAGGGGAACGGTTCAGATAGTACTTCCGCCGCTTCCAGCATTTGACGCAAATATGGTGGTTCCGGGATTCTGACCGACGAGGGTGGCCGATCTTGCACGAAAGGCAGCTTGTTCCAGCCGATATCAAAGTAGTCCACAGTGGTATACGAATGTTTATCATCCGATACGACCTGTATCACGCCCGGCTTGCCGTTAAAACACATGACCTTGTAGCACGGAAGGCCCGTATCAAGTTCTGTAAGGTATTTTTCCGCAATAATTTTCGGAGGAATATTCTTGTATCCCCACTCCAGTGATCTCCAGTAGTTATTGCTTTCCGGCTGGAGCCATTCGCGCAATAATTCTCGAACAAAGTCCACTTCAAGCAGGTCTTTCTGTTTGACGATGATGTTGAGTCCGCACCCCCAATTGACCTTCAGCACAAATTGCTCCGGAAGCTCATCGAAATTGATTTCTTCCGGCGTATCCCAGACGCCCAGCAGGGGAGTCAAAAACTTCTCACCTATCTTCTCGGCGACAATATCTCTTACCGTGTATTTATCCGCATGAAGAGTAATCAAAGGATTTTGCCAATACAGCTTGATCCAGCTCATCTTTTCGTTAAATGTCTTTGGGCTTTCCCAATCTATATGATATCCGTTCCGTCGATATACAGCGTAGTCGAGAAAAGATCTTTGCAATTCTTCAGTAGTCGCATCATGACTGTTTTTAATTTTTTTACTTCGTTTCTGATAGCTGAATTTTAATCCAAGTATTGTTATGGCACGCTCATTGCCATTTCGCTCTTTTCTGAAAAACTTTGACCACAGCGTCGGCTTTTTTATATGCTCCCACGCGTCCAGCCAGACGATGCCCCCCTGTTCGCTTCGGCCATATTTTGAAAGAGTCTCTTCAAGCACACTACGGTCAATCGCACACTCTTCAGAGGGAGCCGGAGTCATGCCCATATCACGCAAAAGGTCATCCATAAAAAGGTAATCGACACGAATATTCCCACCATTCAATTGTCTGGAAACCTTAACACCTTGGACAGCCCAATAAAAATCTTTGTCTTCAGCCGCCATTTTTACCCAACGGGCAACCATTTCACCGACTTTGGGATGCTTGCAGCAATGCAGGGTCGTTTTTTTTACGATATGCAGCGGCGCCTGGAAAAAATCGTGTATGCCAAGTAAATGATTTGATACATACGAAGTATGTCCTTCATGCATCAT
>JAJDHY010000117.1 GCA_030266385.1 Desulfovibrio sp. OttesenSCG-928-I05 | reverse complement strand
CCAGCACGGCCACCAGGGTACGGCCCACGGCGAGCCCGGAACCGTTCAGGGTATGCACGAACTCGGGCTTGCCGCCGGCGGGGCGGAAGCGCAGGTTGGCGCGGCGGGCCTGGAAGGCTTCGCAGTTGGAGCAGGAGGAAATTTCGCGGTACTTGTTCTGACCGGGCAGCCACACTTCCAGATCGTAGGTTTTGGCGGATGCGAAACCCATATCGCCGGTGCAGAGCACCACGGTACGGTAAGGAATTTCCAGCCGTTCGAGCAGGGATTCGGCATGGCGGCGCATGAGTTCGAGCTGCTCGTAGGAGGTATCCGGATGGCTGATGCGCACCATTTCCACCTTGGTGAACTGGTGCTGGCGGATGAACCCGCGGGTATCCTTGCCGTAGGATCCGGCTTCGGACCGGAAACAGGGTGTTTGCGCCGTAAAGGCGAGCGGCAGGAACGCTTCATCCAGAATTTCGTCGGCATGCAGGTTGGTCAGCGGCACTTCGGCGGTGGGGATGAGGAAAAAATCCCAGCCCTGGATTTTGAAAAGATCTTCTTCGAACTTGGGCAGGTTCCCGGTACCGGTCATGGTTTTTCTGTTGACCATGAGGGGCGGATAAATTTCGGTATACCCGTGTTCGAGGGTGTGGGTATCCAGGAAAAAGTTGACGAGCGCGCGTTCGAGGCGGGCGGCCCAGCGCCAGAGCACGGTGAAGCGGCTTCCGGCGAGTTTCACGCCGCGTTCGAAATCGAGCCCGTGCAGGGCTTCGCCGATTTCAAAGTGTTCTTTGGGCGTAAAGGAAAAACGCGGCGGCGTTCCCCAGGCGTGCACCTGCGGGTTGGCGGTTTCGTCCGCGCCCACGGGCACGTCAGGATGCGGCATATTGGGAACGTTCAGCATCCAGTTGTTCAGTTCTGTCTTGACGCCTTCAACTTCTTCATCCAGCGCCTTGATGCGGTCGCCCAGGGTGGACATTTCCGCCACCAGCGCGGAGGCATCCCCGCCAGAACGCTTGATATTCGCGATTTCCGTGGAAGCCTTGTTCCGTTCGCTCTTCAGGGTTTCCACTTCGGAAAGCAGGGAACGGCGGCGTTCATCCAGAGAGGTAAAATCATCCACCGAAAGGGCGGACCCTCTGTTGGCAAGGCTTGCGGCGACTATTTCGGGATTTTTCTGCAACAATTTTAAATCAAGCATCAGGTGCCTCCATTCTGGTATGGCGGGGAGGATATCCTCTCATTCAGGCTTCCGTCAATGTTTCCGGGATACGGTGTTGCTGATAAAGCCTCCGGCGACAGAAAAGAAAGCTTCCTGCCGGTGGCTTTCTTTTGAAAAAGGAGAAGGTGCAGCCGCACGCGGCAGCGCGAGTAGAATTTTTTGGCCTTTCCCAGCATGTACCCTCAAAACGGGTACAATTTTTGTTAATATTTAATAATTACACCATGTTATATGGTAAAAATAATCGCTGTTATCGGTATAAAGCCTGCGGAAAGTTAAAAATTTTAAACCAGGCCGAACTGTCAAAAAATCGAATCAACACGCAATACTCTGTATTTATTGATAATCGCCAAAAAGTACACATTGGCACGCCACTTGCTATATAAAAAGTACTTCCTTCCTGATGCAACGATATTCCTGGCGGTTTACGGGCGGTCCGTAAACCGCCTGTTGCGTTTTTGACAGTTGCTGCCCAGCTACTGCCCGGTTACTCTACAGTTCCCGCACAACCGCCGCGTTATTCGCGGCTTTTTTTGTCCCTCCGCAGACAACAGGCGAACCATACACAAACGCCGGGCAAGCCCGGCGTTTGTGTATGGTTCGGCAATGCACTACGCGCACCGCGTCTGTGTGAACAGAGACTGAAGCAAAGCAGCTTCAAAGCGTGCCCTTCCGGCACGCAACGGCAAAACGCGATTCACCTGCGGTCTGGCCAGCGCCTGCGGGCGGAAAGACCAAAGCTTTAGTCTGTCGTGGCAAACGCCTTCTGAATAAGACGTTCCAGCGCCTGACTCTGTTCGGCGACGACGTTGACGAAACGAAAGCCCATGAGCCTGCGTCCGCCTATGGGTTTTATCCAGGCGACTTCACCCAGCGCGTTAAAGTATTGCTCCGCGTCATTTTCGTACACCTTGAAAAAGCTCGAAGAATACTTGTTCAGCGTGGGAATGAGCACTTTAAGCTGGCACGTATCCCCCACCGCCAGCGAGGAAGAGGGAGCTTCCACGCTGAGGCCGCCCTTGCTGATATCGCAGCAGGTTGTTTCAATGACCCCGGATTTGTTCATGGGGAAACTGAGTTTGGCCACTTCTACGGGGTAGGGGCGGGGAAGACGTTGATAAGCACGTTTGTTGACATCGTCATCATTGGGCATCGCCGGAGCGGAAACGCGATCTGGCATGTTCATGATTCCTCCTGAAAGGCACGGATACCATCGGAAAGCCCGGCAGGGACAGGCAGCGTGGCCGCCGCCCGTTCTTGCCCGGAAACAAAACACTCGTATTGAATAAATGTAACACGCCCCAGGCATATCGGCAAGTTCCCACGCAAAGAAAGCCGAGGCACGCCATTGGTTTTACGTATTCATTTCTTGCATGCGGGGAACCTTTCTGGCAGTGGTAAGCGGTATTACGCATTATTTGACGGAGGCTTCGTATGTCCCTTTGCCCTTGTGGTTCGAATAAAGAACTGGATGCCTGTTGCGGGCCCATTATGAAAAGCGGCTCCGCCCCGACGGCGGAAGCGCTCATGCGCGCCAGATACAGCGCCCACGTGCTTGGCGAGTATGACTATCTGGAAACAAGCGTTCATTCCACCACGCGCGATTCGGTCGATACCGCGAAAATGCAGCGCTGGTCTGACGCGGTTGACTGGAAGGGGCTGGAAGTCCTTTCCACGGAAGCCGGCGGCGAAAATGACGAGACAGGCAAAGTCTCCTTTGTCGCTCGCTACGAAATCAGCGGTATCGAGCAGGAAATGCGCGAAGATGCCGAATTCGTCCGCGAAAACGGTGAATGGCGCTACCTTGACGGCACCGTGCACGGGCACACGCCCTATCGCCGGGAAGAGCCGAAGGTGGGGAGGAATGATCCCTGTCCCTGCGGCAGCGGGAAAAAATATAAAAAGTGCTGCGGGGCCGGGGCGTAAGCGTACCCGTGTACCGGCGCACCGCGCTGCACGACTGCAATCGCTTTCATTACAGTATGTTCCGGCATGCTCCGGGAGCACACAACGCTCCGCATTTGCGGGGCGTTGTTGTGTACACGAATGGTTCCGAAGAGTAGCCGGGCGATTGCACAACAAAAAAAATGCCTGTATGATTTCGTCCATATATAGCCACAATGACAGTGTCGCTGCGGCTATCACATTCCGCGTTCCTGCTTTGACTGCCATTCGGCAGGAGCGCAATTCTATCCAAATGGAGCTCGACCCATGAAACTCTCCGCCCGAGCCCGCTATGCCGCGCGCATTCTTCTGGAGCTCGCCCAGAGAAAAGAAAACGGTCCGGTCACCGCGTCCCTGCTTTCCAGACAAACCGGTGTTTCCACCCAGTTTATTGAACAGATACTCCGCCCCCTGCGGCAGGCGGGCATAACATCCAGCGTCCGCGGGGCGCTCGGCGGCCATATTCTGGTCCGCCCGCCCGAAGCGATTTCCATAGGCGATATCGTGCGCATCATGGAAGGCGGCATCCAGCTCACCGTATGCAACGCGGTGGGGCCTGGTTCCTGCAAACGCTACAACAGCTGTCTGACGCGCGGCGCATGGTCGCGTCTGTCACAGGCGTTTGAGCAGGAAATGGACGGCATCAGCCTCCAGGACCTTCTGAAAGACAGCGCCGGAGCGGACATCTGCATGATGGGCTCCCTGCGCGATCCCGTCGCCGGGTAATGAGCCGCCGCTCATCTTCCCCGGTCCTGACGTTTTCCCGGCAGCTTGTTTTCATCCTGCTTGCGCTGCTTCTGTCGCCGGAAGCTGCCTTTTCGGTGCCCCTGGCCGAGTACGCGAAGGCCATCAGCCGGGAATTCCCGCCGTCCGCCTCGCCCGCCTCGTCTGGCGACAGTGTCGAAGCATTGGGCTGGAACGGGCAGTGGGGAATGACCCCGCCCGGTGCCGCCGTGCAGCTTCCCCTGCCGGAAGAGCTA
>JAJDHY010000116.1 GCA_030266385.1 Desulfovibrio sp. OttesenSCG-928-I05 | reverse complement strand
TGCAGAGCACAATACAGGCGGCGGGCAGCGCCCAGCGCTTTTGCAGTTCCACTTCAACCCGTGCAAAGTTCCGGGCGTCAAGCGCCTCGCTTGTTCCCTGCGTGTACAGTGTTCGCAGTTCCTGCCAGGACATGTCCTTGGGGCGTATTTCCCCGAGATCCACTTCCTTGAACAGGGTCGAAAGGTCAACGCGGATGGCGTATTCCCTGAAACTGAGAATACCGAACTGCTGCCCGTCCGCGCGGTAGATTTCCCCATCGTGCAGCATGAAAACAAGGCTGCCTGTGCGCCTGTCCGTGGTAATGGTGCCACGCGGCGCAAGAACGGTGATGCGGTTCTTCTTGTCGCGGGTTCTGTCCTCAAAGATGACCTGGCTCATTTCCCCGCTGGCCGGGTCGACCTTGCGGGCGAAAAGCGTGATGCCGAAAATATCCTGATTGAACACGCCGGGTTGAATGACGACCTGGGCGCGTTCGTTGGCGATTTCAAGCACCGTGCTCCGGAACTGGTTCATGCCCCAGGAAATACCGTACAGGGAAACGAGAACGTTCAGCCCCATGCACAACGCCGCGAACAGCACGGGCGCGCGCATCAGCTGGTAAATGGAAACCCCGCCCGCTTTCAGGGCGATGAGTTCCCTATCCGTACTCATGCGCAGAAAGGTCAGAAAAACGCTGAGCATGCAGGAAAGCGGCAGGACAATGAGCATGAACGCGGGGGTGAGGCAGGCGAACAGGTAGAGAATATCCCTGAAGCTGACCTCAAGACCGAAGAAAAGATCGCGAAAATGAATTCCCCGGCTGATAAGGATCAGAGTAAGAAGCGAAACCATGCAGAGCACAAAGGTTCTGACCAGGTCACGGGCAATGTAGCTTTCAACAAGCTTCCCGGGAAAGAGTTTCAGCATGAAGTGTCGTTATTTCCGGTATCCGCCGCGTCCCGGTTCGGGGAGGGGGCGTTACCCCCTGCCCGGCCGCTGAAAAGTTCTTCCAGCATACGGCAGTCGTTGGGGCTTAGATTAAACCGCATTCCCGCTTCATCAAGCAGGGCGCGGGGGACAGCATCCGTGGAACCACCGGCTGTTTCTTCACAAATCCAGCGGGCGGCCCGGCGAACCAGTTCGTTTTGGGGCATGATGGTATTCAGGGGGAACCTCCCTTTTACCTTTCATAAAAATATTCCTCAGAACCGGTGCGGCGGGCTTTTTCTACACGTTTCACCAACGGCTTGCAAGAAAAGGTATAAAAAACCCTTGCAAAGAACAAGGGTCTTGTATAAAGAATCCATCGCTGCCTGTGTTCACCACGGGCGACGGCTACGGCAGGGTAGCTCAGTTGGTTAGAGCGCGCGGTTCATACCCGCGTTGTCGGGGGTTCAAGTCCCTCCCCTGCTACCAGAGAATACTCCCGCAAGGGATAATATAGACCCCGGAATTCTGACAAACAGAATTCCGGGGTTTCTTGTTGTTCGGGCGGATACAGCCTCAAAGATTGCCAAGCATGGCAAAAAGTTCTTCATCCTGGCTGGCGTTTTCCCCCGCGAGTATCCCATCCCCAGAAGGCGGGACTATTCCTGTTTCGTTTTCCGTTACCGTCCCCGCGTCGCCGTCCGTGTTTTCAGCGGCAGGGTTTTCGTTATCTTCCAGCGCAAGTTCGCCGTCAGGGGCGCCTTCTACCGGATCGCCAGCGGGATCAGCTGGATCCGCCGGATCAACCAGGGGAGGAGCCGGGGTTTCGCCGGGGTCTTCTATTTTCTGTATTCCGTACTTGTTGTGAAAAATGTCGCGTACCGCGGTCAAATCGTCCGCCCCGGATTCCCTGAAGGCCTTGCGATACTGCCCGAGTGCCCAGCCCTTGATGGGGGTTCCGGTTTCTTCGGAAATTTGTTGCAACGCCGCTTTGAGGGCATGTGTTTCGTTTTTATAGTGCCCGTTGCCATACGTGCCCGCTTTATCTTTGCCGGCAGCATTTGCCTTGTCCTTGGCAGCCTCGGAAATAGTTGCTGTGTCGAGCACCGTGCTGAAAAGCGCATCGTTTTGCGCAGCGGATTTGCCCTTGCCTCCAGATTTTACCTGTGCGTTTTCCACAATTGTGCTTTCTTGAGAGGTAGATACCGCTGATATGCCCATGTGCATTTCTCCAGTGTTTTTTTGCCGCAAAAAGCGGCGGGAGCAGGAAAGTATTGCCTGCCAACGTTTTCCTGAAATGACACAGCAGATTCCGTGCCAGAGGAACATACGGAGTGTCTCGAAAGGCACGAAGGACACGTTTTTCAGGCTTTCTCCTCCCCCTGGCTGGAGAGAACCATATTGACGGGCATCAGGCTGGCAATCCCGTCAGGTTGATGTTAAACTGGAGTATATATCAATACACCCACGAGGAACGTCATGACAAACACAACACCGTCGAAAGCTACCCGGCTGGGGTTATTGCCGCGTCTGATTATTGCTATTATTCTGGGGATACTCATTGGCGCATATACACCGGAAACGGTTGTGCGTGTATTTGTCACGCTCAGCGCAATTTTCGGCAATTTCTTACATTTTACTATTCCGCTGATTATTATAGGGTTTGTTGCACCGGGCATTGGTGATCTGGGGCGGGGATCAGGAAAAATTCTGGGAATTACCGTAGCGATTGCCTATGTTTCCACAATTTTTTCCGGCACGCTTTCCTACCTTGTTGATTCGACAATTTTCCCCAGCTTCATCGAAGTGGCCGCCGGCACGGCGCAATCCCCGGAAGACGCCCTGCTCGCGCCGCTCTTCGTTATCACCATGCCGCCTGTAATGGGCGTTATGACGGCGCTACTCATGGCCTTTACTCTGGGCATAGGCATGGCGGCGACCAACAGCAAAGTTCTTTCCGATGTGATGCATGAATTTCAGGCTATCATCGAAAAACTGTTGCGCAGCGTTATCATTCCGCTGTTGCCCCTGCTGATTTGCGGCACCTTCGCCAACATGACCTTTGCCGGACAGGTGCAAGTGCTTCTGACAACATTCGCCAAAGTATACTGCGTTGTCATTATCTTGCATGTTCTGGTTATCCTGATTCAATATTTTATCGCATGCGGTATTGCCAAAAAATCCCCCTTCCGCTGCATTGCCACAATGCTCCCTGCCTACATGACGGCTATCGGCACGCAATCTTCCGCCGCCACCATCCCTGTTACCCTGCGACAGACCAAACTGAACGGAGTGAGTGAAGATATCGCGGATTTTGTCATTCCACTCTGCGCGACCATCCACCTTTCCGGCAGCACCATTACACTGACAAGCTGCGCCATCGCCGTTATGCTGATGAGCGGTATGCCTGTAAGCTTTGGTATTATGTTTCCGTTTATTCTGATGCTCGGCGTCGTCATGGTCGCGGCCCCCGGCGTGCCCGGCGGCGCAGTTATGGCGGCTCTGGGAGTGCTTGCCAGCATGCTCGGCTTTACGCCGGACATGCTGGCGCTGATGGTCGCCCTGTATCTGGCGCAGGACAGCTTTGGCACTGCCTGCAACATTACGGGCGATGGCGCTATCGCTATCCTTATGGATAAACTGGTCGCGGAACGGAAGGCAGATAGCCAATAGACCTCCCCCGTTTTTCGGCTGGCCCGCGCAGATAGCGCATATCGCGCAGACCACACAGAACGCGCCCTCTACGCAGAGAACAAAGCTGCGTAGAGAGCGCGTTCTTCATGCGCTGCTTCCTGTATCCGGCATCCTGTCGGATTTTTCAATCCAGCGTACGGTGAAAGAACCTGGTCGACACGGCCATAACCACAAGGCAAAACAGCCCGACGGGCCAGATGGACGGCCAGAGGTCGGCCCAGTCGCTGCCTTTAAGAAAAATCCCGCGCACGCAGCGGTTAAAATAGGTAAGGGGCAGCACGCTGCCTATCGCCTGCGCCCATTGCGGCATACCGGCAAAGGGAAACATGAATCCGGATAGCATCATGTTGGGCAAAAAATAGAAAATGGTCATCTGCATGGCCTGAAGCTGGTTTTTTGCAAAAGCGGACAAGGTAACGCCGACAATAAGGTTGGCGGCGATGAACAAGAGAGCGGCAACATAGAGCGCGACAGGATTTCCCGCGAACGGCACGCCAAACAGAAGCATGGCCATTCCAATAATGATGCCCATCTGCACGTGCCCGATCAGAACATAGGGCACGATCTTGCCGGTCATGATTTCCAGCGGGGTAACGGGCGACGACAACAGGTTTTCCATGTTGCCGCGCTCCCTTTCC
>JAJDHY010000114.1 GCA_030266385.1 Desulfovibrio sp. OttesenSCG-928-I05 | reverse complement strand
GACTATTGGGGATGCGTGCCCTTATCAGCACAGCCTCGTGACGAGCGTGTAGGCTGGGGGAAGGCCCGCTATCAAGAGTGGGATGGATACCGCAACGGTATCCACGCAAAAGGGCTCCATCGTGCGAAGCGCGATGGAGCCCTTGAAATGAGACTGAAAAAGGAGGCCTGTGCGCGGGCGGCGTACCCGTATCAAAAGCTGAAGGCCGGGCTAGTCCAGCGCATATTGTTCGCGCCAGTCGCCGTCGCCCTTAAGCTGGGGCTGGTCTTCTTTGGCAAACAGCGCGTCGCCAAGCACAAGATAATCCATCTCGGTGCGCATAAAGCACAGATAGGCGTCGTCGGGCGTGCAGACGACGGGTTCACCGCGCACGTTGAAGCTGGTGTTCACCAGAACGGGGCAGCCATGGCGTTGCTTGAACGTATTAATCAGCCCCCAGTAGCGCGGGTTGGTCTTCCGGTTCACGCTCTGCACTCTGGCGGAAAAGTCCACGTGCGTAACAGCCGGAATGCTGGACCGGATGGCGTACAGCCGATCCCAGAGGGGCAATTCCTCGTAGTTGTCCGGCAAGGCATTGCGCAGGGCGTCCGCAACCGGAGCCACCAGCAACATGTAAGGGGATACATTCGCAAGCTTGAAGTATTCCTTGCAATCCTCTTCCAGTACCGAAGGGGCAAAGGGACGGAACCCTTCACGGTACTTGATCTTGAGGTTGAGACGCTTCTGCATTTCCGGGTTGCGGGGGTCACCCAGAATGCTGCGGTTCCCCAGGGCGCGCGGGCCGTATTCCATGCGGCCCTGAAACCAGCCTACCACTTTGCCGTCGGCAATGTGGTCAGTCACAACGTCAAAGAGCGCCTGCTCGTCGTCAAACACCGTGCACGGAGCCTTCATGCGTCTGGCAGTAGATTCCACGTCGCTACGGGAAAAGATCGGCCCAAGATAGGAACCGCGCATGGAATCCGGCAGCAGGGGCTGCCGGGGCTTTTCCCGGCCGATATGCCAGAGGGCCAGCGCCGCGCCCAGAGCACCGCCCGCGTCGCCTGAAGCCGGTTGCACCCAGATATCATCGTAAATGCCCGCTTCCAGTATTTTCCCGTTGGCCACGCAGTTCAGGGCGACGCCCCCGGCCAGACACAGGTTGCGGCAACCTGTTATTTCACGGGCGCTGCGGGCAATGGTCAGAACGATTTCTTCGGTTACGTTCTGGATGGCGAGCGCCATATCCATATATTCCTGAGGGATGTCCTCGCCTTCGGCAGTGCGCGGGGCAATGCCGAAAAGACGCTGCCAGCGCCCTTCGTCGTACATACGAAAGCCGGTGGCGTAGGAAAAGTAATCCATGTTCAGCGTGTAGGAACCATCCGGCTTGATATCAACAAGGTTTTCCCGGATCTTGTTCTCAAACTCACGCACCCGTTCGCTGCCGGGCGTACCGTAAGGGGCGAGGCCCATGAGCTTGTATTCGCCGCTGTTGACCTTGAATCCGCAATAGGCGGTAAATGCGGAATACAAAAGGCCAAGGGAATGGGGAAAATGAATCTCGCGCAACACTTCAAGGCTATTACCCCGGCCCCGGCAAATGGAGGTAGTCGCCCATTCGCCCACACCATCCAGCGTGACCACAGCCGCCTCTTCAAAGGGAGAGGGGTAAAAGGCCGAGGCGGCGTGCGAGAGATGGTGTTCGGGAAAATACAGGGGGGGCAGCGTCTTTTTTCCGCTTTCGACGCCCTGCCCGCCATGCGCCCCGCTGGCGACTTCGCGCAGGCTTTTTTCCAGCATGGACCGCATGAAAAGCTTTTCCTTGATCCATACCGGCATGGCCGTAAGAAAGCTTACAAAGCCTTTGGGCGCAAAGGCATGGTAGGTTTCCAGCAGACGCTCGAATTTCAGAAAAGGCTTGTCGTAAAAAGCAATGCCGTCAAGTTCGTCAAGCTCGATCCCGGCTTCGTCCAGAACATAGCGCACAGCCCTGGCCGGGAAATCCGGGTCGTGCTTTTTGCGCGTAAAGCGTTCTTCCTGGGCGGCAGCCACGATTTCCCCATCCTTGAGGAGCGCGGCGGCGCTGTCATGATAATACGCGGAAATACCGAGAATATAGACGGGCTGCGACATATGGTAATCCCCATGACGCGTTCGCCGGAACCGTGTGGACACGGGTCCGGCCGCGCACAAAGCAGATAAAAGGCGTTAAAACAAGGTATAAATAAAGGGAGCGACGGCGCTGCCGCTGGTAAAGACAATGAGCGCCCCGAAAATCAGGGAAACGAAAATCAGCGGCAAAAGCCAGAATTTCTTACGCACACGCAAAAATTGCCAGAGTTCGGACAAAAAAGTCATGGAGGGTCTCCGAATAGAAAATGTCCCCGGTCACCCCGGGGCGGATGGGCGTTACGGACAGCAACCGATACGACCCGCCCGCGTTGCGGAAAAATGCTAAAACAGGTTGCTCAGATCGTCTTTGCCGTACAGATGATCGCGCACCACAAAAACCGAATCCGCATCCTTTTTCCAGCTTTTCAGACGCATGCTGTCCTTGCCCATACACTTGCGCACAAGGGCGATGGGCATGACGATACATACGTAGATAACGCTGAGCAGCACCCGGGACATGACCTGCCCCAGAATATGCGAAAAGCCGTACCAGGCACGGGCCAGAGGTGACAAGGTTTTGGGCAGGAGCATCGCATACAGGGTAAAGGCCCCGGTCGCGTAAACCAGCCCGACCTCTCTGGTGAAAAACCAGATAAGCAGCAGCAGGAAAATGATGGCCAGCGCCGTATCCCGGCACTGTATCGGAGTAATGGGTTCTTTTTGCATAAAAAATAGGGGTTGAAGGCTATCCTGCCGGGAAAACCGACAGATTCAAGGGCGCTGCATACACTTTTTGCCCGTTTCTCGCAAGGCGCGCGGGCAACTGCCATGCGCGCGCCGCAACCGCAACGGCGGATTAGCGCCCGCGCCCCGTGCAGAGACGTCGCCCTTACGGGTGCGCGGCAAGGTAATCATATATCGCACGGGCCACAATATCATTGGCCAGCGCATTGGGATGGCTGTCACACGGTATGCGGTACTTGTCATGCTGCTCGTCCCAGTCCGGGAACAGCGGATCAAGATCCAGCATGGCCACGCCTTCCGCTTCCAGTTCTTCCTTGAAAAGCACTTCGGGCCAGAGCATCGCCGTCAGACGGGTTCCGCAGAGTTCCTCCACGCGCCGGTCCGCTTCGCGGATAATGCCCGCGTGGTGTTTGAAGCGCATCCAGCGCGGAATGAACTTGGTACTCTGAATTTTCCGGTAGATCATGCTTTTGCCGAAGACGGCGTCGGTATAGGGCCGCAGAGAGGATATATTATCGGCGAACACCCCCTTGCGCACGATGCGTCCCTTCTCAAACCCGTACCAGGGACCGGAAGGATCCCATTGGGAATAGCCCATGCTGCGCAGCTCATGCCCCCGGATAGTGCTGTAAAAAACCTGCACCGAATCATAGTGTGCGGCGATATCCGCAAGCAGGCCCTGTTCGATCCAGGCCAGCATGTGATGTGAACCGTAGCCCTGTATGCCGAAGTTGAAAACCTGGGTATCCGGCCCAAGCATTTCGCCCAGCTTCCAGGCAAAGGTATCGTGGTCGTTCAGGCCTTCCCCCCAGGTAAAGGAGCACCCGAAAAGCACGACGGCCTTCCGGGCCGCGCTATGCTGCGGGGTCACCCGCCAGCCCGAAGGCAGTGTGGTATAGACCACATCATAGGCCATCTGATCGCTGCATTCCTTGGCAACATGCATGCGTCCGGCAATGGGGCGCGGACCGTAGCCGAGGTTCGGATCATTCCGGAAAAAATACTCGCCGAGCTGCATATACTCTTCCGGCAGGTCCCATACAGCGCCGTCCTCTGTGGGAATAACAGGCGCGGGAACAACAGGCGCGGCAGAAGCGGGCGCGGCAGGCTCCAGACTTTGCGTCTGCTGATGTATCGTGCCCTTTTTCCAGGCGCTGAAGCCAAGCCAGCCTTCGCCCGCCAGCAGCGCCAGACTCAGCGTCAGAAAGCACAGCGCGATATTCTTGGCGGCATTGCCACGTGCGGCAGCAATCCACCAGGCAAAGGCAACCGTAAACAGGAGAAACATCAGGGCAAACGCCCAGGGCGGCGGCAACAGGAAAGCGCAGCCCAGCCCGGCGGCAAGCAGCACAGGAACCGGCACGGCACTGCGCGAATTGTGATTATTTTGTTTTTCTGTATTCATAACAATGTATTACACCTGAATATATAAGAGTTCTTCTTTGCCCGAGAAAACTTCGCCCCCGAGCCTCCCCCCTGACAA
>JAJDHY010000115.1 GCA_030266385.1 Desulfovibrio sp. OttesenSCG-928-I05 | reverse complement strand
CCCGGTATGCATCGGGCTTTCTGGTCGCCTCGGCGAATTCAACGGTATGAAGGGCGTAGTTATCTTTGGTAATAGCCATCAGGGGTTGCAGGGAAGGACAGCGGTAGCTGACGTTGCCCATATCGGTCGAGCCGACAGGCGGCTGGACGGGAATAACCGTTTCGCCAAGACCGGTCAGGATACCGGCCATGGCATCTTCCAGCGCGGGAACGCGCACCATATCGGCAAAGTCATCCAGCCCCGGTTCCCAGGTAACCGTGCAGTCAAGGGCCATGGCAGCCGCGCGGGCGCATTTGAGAATCATGTCGTCCATGGTTTTCAGCGTGCCCATGGCGCTGGTGCGGAATTCCAGCCGGATTTTCGTATAGTTGGGGATAATGCCGGGAACCTTGCCGCCGTCCAGAATGACAGCGTTCACCCGGATATCAGGGGTGAAACACTCCCGGCGGGCGTCGATGAGATCCAGAAATTTACGGCCTGCGGCAAGGGCGGAATGCCCGGCCCAGGGGCTGGCGGCCGCGTGAGAGGATTCACCGTGGAATTCGATGACGTAGCAGCGCAAGCTCAGGGCGTCCATTTGCGCTTGGCAGACGCCGTTCCCGCTGCTGTGCATCATCATCGCCAGATCCATACCGTCAAAGATACCCCGGTCGGCCATGCCGATTTTCGCGCCGTTTTCTTCTTCCGCCGGGGTACCCACCACATACAGGGTACCCTTGAAATGATCTTTCATGTCCGCAAGGGCCAGACCGGTCAGGATGGACATGGCTCCATGAAGGTTATGACCGCAGGCGTGTCCGATTTCAGGGAGGGCGTCATACTCGGCAAGCACGGCGACCTTCGGGCCGTCTCCATTGCGGAGCACGCCGCAAAAGGCCGTGGGGTAGCCATCGTAGGGGTATTCCACTTCGAATCCATGCTGCCGTAGCATCTCTACCATTTTCCGGCTGGATTCGAACTCTTCATGAGGAAGTTCAGGATGCGCGAACAGATCGTCACTCAAGGCAATGGCGGCAGCATGATGCTTTTCCACCGCGTCGTGAAGCTTACTGGCAAATTCCGGGTTTATCACGGTTACCTCCCATTCTCTTTCCTCTTTTTATTGCCTTCCAGTGCACAATTACGCAACAGCTGTCGTACTCCCAAAGGGGGGTGCGCGGCAGTGAAAGTTTCCGGGTCCTGATCAAAGAAGGAAATTACGCCACCGGAAGATCACGGGGGCCATATCCCTTCCCGGGATTCTCGCCTATCCGGCTACCCTGCTACTGTCCTCCTGGCTTTGGTGAGGGTTTTGTCCGACATAATCGCGGCAATGCGTTTCCGTAAAAAACGGCTCCATCACGCGCCAATAACCGGCATACTCCTGCGGGCGCATGTGCGTATCACCGTATGTCGAACGTATGCTTTATTGTTTTCCGGTCCAATATAGCGCATCCCGCACAAAAAATCAATATAGCAAACAAACAAAAGGAGAGGGCAAAGCGCCCTCTCCTTTTGCATCAAGAGCAGACGGACAGAGAAAAATTCATCTATCCCGCAATGTTTTGCCTGCAAATCCTTACCCTTGGGGCAGTGCAGACAGGAAAACACGCCGTTACGTACCAGCGCAAAACAGCCAGAATCCGGCCTTTTGCGGGCAAAGCACGGGGAACGCGCTCTTTTTTACGGCATGATGCTCACTTCGTCCCCCGTTGTCCGGCCGAATACTTCGGGGGTATACATTTCCTCCACAATACTGGGGCGCTGCATGAAATGGCCCGGTGCGGCGGCACGGAGCGTGTACGTATATGTGTATACGCCCGGCTCGACGCTTTCCGCGTAGAGCAGCATGCCGTCGTCACGGCTTTCCTGGAACTGCCAGGGGTGCTGGTAGCGTGTATCCCGGTCCGCGAGATCAACGCGGGATGCGTAAAGCGGTTCCAGCCCCGCCGGGAAAGGATCAAAGAGCAGTACGTGACGGCGGGTCGCAGGTACGGTCAGCGTAACGCGCACATCCACGGTATCGCCCATTTTCCACGGGCCCGGCGTGAGCCAGGACCGGGTGATGGTAAACCCGGCGTTCTCGGCCCGCACCGGCAGAGACGGGGAACCGTAACGCAGACGCGCCGTCCAGTACGGCCTGCCCTGCAAGGCGTTCAAGGTCAGCGTCGATTCTCCCGCGTTTTCAATGGTTTGCGCGTCAAGCGTCCAGCTTTGCGCCGGTTCCACAAGCCGGGTGAAACTTCTGGTCACGCTCGCGCTGTCGTTCCACACGGCTTCGATGCTGACGGGCCTGTTGCCGCCAAGAGTGCGAAGGTACGATGAAAGCCCCCACATGCCGAATATGGCTTCCTGCGTGGACAAGGTCTTCTTTTCCCCAAGCCCCTGGCTCACCCAGTGGGCGAGGGCTTCCAGACGCGGGTATTCCGCTTTCACCGCAGCCAGCGCACCGAGCACCATACCGTTATCCCGCAGGGTGGAACCCATGGTCATCCACATGCCGTATTCGTCAGCAGACGCGAAATGCATCTGTGTCGGCGTGATAGCGGCGCTTTTTTCCAGCAGTGTAATGATACGCCCGGAATCCTTTTTCTGGCCGTTCACGGCCTGTGACGCCATGAGCAACGCCCCCCAGGTCATGGGGTTCGCCTTTCCGGCTTTTTCCGCGCGTTGCAGTACGTGCGGGAGCAGGCTCGCGGCGCGGGCGGGGTCGTTTGCCGCCAGCACCCATACGGCCATGGCGTCAGCCGCCAGCGGCATGGCATCTTCCGAGCCGCCGGCCTTGACGCTGCTCTCCAGCGCATCCGCAAGCCAGGCATAGGCGTCTTTTTTCACCCGGGCGGGCAAGGAGAGCGTCATGCCTCCCGCATTGGCGAGGCTTTCGGCTTCCCTGTTCACCAGCAGCGCATAGGCGGTCAGGTAGTAGCTGGAACGGCCCAGGCCCGGCCATATGGAAAAGCCGCCGTCCCTGTTCTGGAACTTCGCCACGCTGGCCAGTGTTTCCGCAACAATCTGCGCATCATCGTTAACCGGATCAAGACCCAGCAAATCCCCGTACTGCATACGGAGAATGCGGACCCAGGCCCGGCTGAGGCGCTGTTCCAGACAATGCCAGGGGTAGAGCAACAGTTCATCCGCAACCAGACTGAGCCCGGCAGCCGGGGAGGCGGCCATCTGCACATTCAGGGAACTGCGCGGATCAAGAGGAAACGGCGTTTGCACCGGCAGCGCATAGCTTGCGCCTTCTTCCAGCAACCCGGCGGCAGCCACCGTGGTCATGGGAACACGCGTCAAAACGGGGATGATTATCCGCAGGGCGTCCGTTTCCGTCACGCCGTCCACGGTCATGGAACCGCGCAGGGTCAGAACCGCCGTCCCGGCCATGCCGGTCCGCAAGGGAAAGGCCACCCTGCCGCTTTCTCCCGCTGCAAGGGTGATCTCGCGCCGGGTTTCTTCAAGCGTGACGCCCGTTCCTTCGGCCTCAACCCGCACCTGAGCGCGGGTTCCGCTCATGTTCTGCACGAGAATACGGGCTTCCGGCGCGTCGCCTTCCGTCAGAAAACGCGGCAGCGCGGACAGGAGTTGCAGCGGTTTTGTGGCCGTCACGCTGTGTTCCGCCGTGGCGAACCCGTTGCGCGTATCCGTAACGACGGCTACGAGACGGTAGCTGGTCAGCGTATCGGGCAGCGTGAAAGAAGCGGCAAGCGTTCCGTTTTCATCGCTTTCCCCTTCACCGAGCCAGAAGGCCAGCGGGCTGAAGTTCTGGCGCAGCTCTTCACTTTCGCCCTCGCCGCCTCCCGCCGCCATTTCCATGTCGGCTGATTCCTGCGCGGGCGCGGCCATGGGGGAGGCCATACGCATCATGTTCATGCTATCCCCTTTCATCAGGGGGGCGCTGATATTGAGCAGCCGCATACGGGTATCGGCATTGATCACACCGTACGAAAGCATTTCGCCAAAGGTGACGCCGGGGTAATAGCGGTTCGCTTCCCCGGCTGCCCGCAGGATACGTTCATCCACGGCCAGCAGTGTTACCTGGGCGCGTCCGGCCTTTCCTTCCGTATCCGCAACAAAAACCGTGGCCTTGACCGTGCCGCCGGGGCGGTATTCCGGGCGGTCCGTTTCAATACGCGCCGTCAGTTTCGGCGGGGCGGCATCCACGGCAAGACTGACCATGCCGTGCATGACGCGGGGCGAACCCAGATCGTGCCCGCGTTCCGGTGTTTCGCCCACAGGGGCGGGTGTCGTCCGGCCCTTGATCAGGGTA
>JAJDHY010000113.1 GCA_030266385.1 Desulfovibrio sp. OttesenSCG-928-I05 | reverse complement strand
AAAAGGAAAGAGGACGATTTGGAGTGCCTTTGCACGAGCGGTACTCGGCGGGAAATTTTTCGGCAAGCTTTCGCTTGGCGTACCGGGGGAAGATGGCGTATAGTTCGCGTTGCTATGCCAGAGCCGGGGATGTAAAGACCTGGAAATAACGTATACTTTCAGGGACGTGGATGGGTTGCCCCTGGAGGTTGATCCGGCCCGACAGGTTTTATCAGGAAGTCATTGTATGAAGAATCCGTTTGTCTGTCATCGTGAATGCGCCTGGTCGAAGAATGGTTGTGTCAATAAAATGCTTGACGATGCCGGGGTGCCGAATGACCCGCGCTGGCGTTCTCTTATCCTGTATTTTCGCGCTATTGCGGATTATCCCCACCTGACAGATTCGCAAAAAAGCAAAGCGCAGCGGCTGATAGCCGAAACGCTGGCCGGCAAGGATTTCAGTGATAAACGCCTCGCCGCCGTGCTCAAGGAATATTACGGCAGCATAACCGAATCATACACGAATTCCATTGAAGAACTGCTGCGCGAAGCTGCGGGTATGGTCAAGAATTTCAAGGAACTTCTGGTCAAACGCTGCGGCGATCTTTCTGTTCTTGAAGAAACCACGGTACTTGCCGTGGAAGAGGGCGGGGATGAGGATTCAATGATCACCCGTCTGCGCGGCGCGTTCGGCGAATTGCGCACCGTGATGGAGAGCGATATTCACCGCCTCGATTCGCTGGCCATGAAAGACGCCTTGACGGGGCTTGGCAACCGCAGAAGCTTTGATGACTTCATGCAGCGTTCCGTTCTTTCCTGGCTGGAGAACCAGATACCGCTGGGCCTTGCGATTTTTGACATCGATTATTTCAAGAAATTTAATGATACGCACGGGCACCGTATAGGCGACCAGGTGCTGATCGTCGTTGGCAAACAGCTTTCCCGTATCGCCGAAAAGTACCGGGATGCTTCTAATAACGTCCTGTCCGCCCGCTACGGGGGGGAAGAATTCGTCGTTGCCGTCTCCGGTTCCGGGGCCATGTATATTAACGAGGTGGCCGAGGAAATCCGGCGCGCCATACGCGGCTACAACTTTCTTATCAGGGATACCGAAGGAAACGTCGTGGAGCGGGGCTTGCAGATTACCGTCAGCGGCGGCGTGTGCACGGCCTGGTCCGGCTGGAAGGGCGCGTTCATAGAAAACATGGTGGATAGTGCCGACAAGGCGCTTTACTACGCCAAGGAAAAGGGCCGCGATCGCTGCGCCGTCTTTTCACCTCTGGATAGAGCCTACAAGCTGATTGAAGGATAAAACCGGAAGCCTCTCCGGCAGCGGCTTTTCACCGAAATTGATACACACAAAAAAACAGGACGGGTAACCGTCCTGTTTTTTTGCATATCAAGTCCTTCGGACTGAGAGGGAAATCTTATTTGAGGCTGTCAGAGAGGCCTTTGGCAACACTGAACTTCACAGCCTTGCGGGCAGGAATGTTGATGGTTTTGCCGGTTTGGGGGTTACGACCGGTGCGAGCGGCGCGCTGCACAACAGTGAAAGATCCCACGCCGGGGAGGCGGGCGCCTTCACCCGTGCTGACAGCCTGGGCCAGGATAGCGCAGAAAGCGTCGTAGGCTTTTTCAGCGCCAGCCTTGCTGGCGAACACTTCGGGGAGAGAATCTTTCAAGGCGGTCACAAATTCAGCTTTAGTCATCATCCTTACTTCCTCCTGCAGGTATTGTTACATTAACCCTCTCGGGCTTTCAGGGCACAACCCTATGCAGGGTTTGGCTTGCTGTCAATCCGTCCCGGCTTTTTTTTGTGTAATATTTATAGTTTTTTCGCTGTGCCGCAGGAGAAAACACCGCAACAGGGACATGGAGTGTCGCAACGTATTGGTGTGTATTTTTTGTATGTATGCGAAAGTATTGATATTGTCTCCAAACCCTTGTGCGGTGTGCCTTCCGTGGGGGGTGTTCTTTGGTACGTTATGAAATTTTTCACAGCACTTGTCCCTGAGGCCCGGCTGTGGCAAAAGAAAAAGAATGGTGCCGGATGGTATGACGGGCGTCTTTTCATGCGTGACATGTATTCACCTGGCTACGGGACGGTTTTCAGGTAAAGACATGCGGCGCGGGGTTTTTCCTTTTCCGGCGGGCTTCCCTTGGCAGGCGGCCGAAATTTGTGTATGAAATAGAATACTGTATGTGCTGCATCCTTTACCGGGAGATTGGTAATGCCTTCCGAACAGACCGTTGACCGCTATCTCAGCATTGCGGACCTCTCCAGGCTGCTTGGCCTGCCTGAATCCACGACGCGCTATTACTGCAAACGTTTCGCGGAACATCTCCCGCATATGGGTGAAGGGCGCAAGCGCCGTTACGCGCCGGAGAGTGAAGGGATTCTCCGTACCGTTATGGAAGAGATGCGTCGCAGCAAGAACGCGTTTGCCGTTGACCTTGTTCTCAACAAGGCGACTGCCGGGGAAAGCGTGGAACCGTCCGCAGGTGAGGCGGCCTGCGACACTGCGCCCGCAAGTACAGAGGGCGAATGCGGCGAAGCCGCAATCGTTCCCGCGGATGGGCAGCAGCCTGTCCAGGCGGCCGCCCATGGCGTGATGCCCGCTGCCGCTTTTCCCGCAAATGGTGATATAGCCGTTTTCAGTTCACAGGTCATGACGATGATGGAACGGCAAACACAGGCCTTGCAGGAAATTGCTTCCGCCATGACGCTTTTTGCGTCGCACCACCCGGCTGCCGCCAGAGAAGATACCGAACGGCTGCGCGAAGATCTGACGTCGTTAAAGGAAGACATACGTCTTTCGGAAGAAAGGCAGTCAAAAGATCTGGAGCAGACCCGTAAATGGCTTGCCCGCTTCAGTGAAGCGCTGGCCAAACGCTGAGAATCATTTGGAATGCACGATCAAAAGCCCCGCGTGTCACACACGCGGGGCTTTTGTTGATAACAGATGGCGGCGGGGATAATTATTTCGCGACGTCGTCCAGGCAGGGCAGCGTCACATGGAAAACGTTTCCTTCAGGGGTTCGGGTATAGCCTGCCTCTCCCTTGTGCTGGTGCATGATCAGCAGGGTGAAGTGCAGCCCGTGCCCTGTCCCGTATTCATCGCCGGTGTTGGACGCCCGGAAATGCTCGTCAAAAAGCTTGTCCTGCTCGCCTTCGGCAACGGCGGGACCGGATGTTAACACGGACACCCTGGCACCATCCTTGCCGGTGCCGAAATAATCCGCAATCCGCTCCACGGAGCAACGCATGAAAAGGCCGGAAATGCCGGGCGTTTCCCGTGTATATTTCGTCGCGTTGGAAAGCAGGTTTGCCAGCACCTGGCTCAGCAACCCCCGGTCGGCTTCCACCATGAGCGGGCCGGGGGCCGGATCGGGATAGACTTCCTGAACGATAATGCCTTTTTCTTCAAAGCGGCCCCGGTAGCGTTCCACCTGTGGTTCGACAACCCGCTTGATCAGATCCAGGCTGTTTTTGTGCAGCACATAGGTGCCCTGATCAAAGTGACTTTGCCGGAGCAGCGTTTCCAGGAAAAAACTGCTTTGCTGGAAATGGCGCGTGATTTCCTGATACTGCTCCTCAATACGGCCGTGCAGGTGATGCAGGGCCTGGAGGGAGGCGGCGGAAGGCGTTTCGGTCATTTCACCGCACAGCTTGCCCAGCGCGTCGATTTTGCCGTCCAGCTGTTTGAGCAGTAGCTTGAAATACATGTTCGGGACGATAACGTTATGGCCGATATCGTGGACAAGGCTGCGTACAAAACGGATATGCTCGCTGTTCTTTTCCGCCAGCAGGCGGTTGTGGAGACAAAAGCCGAAACGGTTGGTAAATTTTTCGTAATAGAGCAAGGCGTGTTTTGTCAGCGGCGTCGGGCAGTAAATTGTCACGATACCCAGAACGATAAGTCCCGAGCGGTTTGTTTGATGCGTTTCTTCCCCTTCGGCTGAAGACGGGGCAGTGTTTGCGCCTGGCGCTTCGTCCGTACCACCCATATCACCGGACGGTCTGGAATCGCCGAATACGGTACGGCCGCGCACCGGGAAATGCCAACAGCCTTCCCCCTGTACCGGACCCGCCAGCACTGCTTCCACCGGCGGCAGGACGCGGGTGGGCCCTACAGGCCGGGTACGCAGTTCAAAAGTTCCTTTTTCTTTGTTATAGGTATGAAACTCGGAATCAATGTCAAAAAAGACACGCAATACTTCGCCGGGCAGATGGTAGAGGAAACGAAGATCTTCAAACTCCTGCGAGAGATCGAAAAAAATATTCATGGCCCAGGATTGCCGGGGAGTGAAGCGGTAGCGTTCGTAATCCGCGATTTTTTCATGAATGCGGCTGGAGAGCGTTTTATCGAAGACAAGCTCCTCGCTCATTCCGGGAGGCATCTGGTGCATGATATACCCTGCTTTGGCACCGGGGGGCCGGTTGTCACTGCCGTCCGGCCAAATGCCCGGACCGGCTGTGTTGCGTGAAAGCGTATGCGTACAATGCCCGGAACCTGCCCCGGAACGATTA
>JAJDHY010000111.1 GCA_030266385.1 Desulfovibrio sp. OttesenSCG-928-I05 | reverse complement strand
GGATTCGAGCACCTGGAAGAACACCACGCCGTCCACTTTAACCATGGCGTTATCGCGGGTGATGACTTCCTGGGACGGCACATCCAGCACGTTTTCCATCATGTTGACCTTGCGGCCGACGCGATCCATGAACGGGACGATGATGTTCAGGCCGGGGGTGAGGGTATGCGTGTAGCGCCCGAAGCGTTCCACGGTGTATTCGTAGCCCTGGGGCACGGATTTGACGCCCATGGCCAGAATGAGCAGAGCCAGAAGGACAAGGGCCGGTATGACGTAGAGCATGGGAACTCCTTTTAGCTATGTGTTGGTAAGGTTGCTGTATAGTACCTTTTTCAATGGCTGTCCCGCAAGTGGATATGGCCTTCTTCCGGCGCGGGGAGCCGGGTGGCTTCTCCCCCCCCCGGCTATGCCCTTGCCTGGCGGGGCGGGAAAGGGTATGCCGGAGCGATCGTATACCGGGAGTTGTCATGATAACGATTTTAGCAATCTACGCGGCCATAGGCTGTGCCGTCGGAATCCTTGCCGGGCTGCTGGGGCTTGGCGGCGGTATCGTCATTGTGCCGGTTCTGCTCTATTCCCTGCCGCTTTTCGGGGTGACGGATCATGTGCATCATCTGGCTGTCGGCACATCCATGGCCAGCATCATTTTTACATCCCTTTCCAGTGCGCTGGCGCATTTCAGGCGCGGTTCCGTGCATTGGGATGTGGTGATCAAGTTCACGCCGGGGATCATCGTGGGCACGCTGCTGGGCGGGACCATTGCCGTGATGCTGCCCACCAGGGTGCTGGTGGGGATATTCGCGGTGTTCCTCGTGTATGTGGGCACACAGATGTTGCTCAACAAAAAGCCCGAACCGTCACGGCATTTGCCGGGCACTGCCCCGCTTGTGGGTGTGGGCGGGGCCATCGGGATGTTTTCCAGCTTTGTGGGCATCGGAGGCGGCACGCTGACCATCCCCTTTCTGACCATGTGCAACGTGCCCATGCGGGAAGCAATCGGCACGTCTTCCGGCGTGGGCATGTCCATCGCGGTGTTCGGCTCCCTTTCCTATATCATGAACGGCTGGGGCGTTCCCGATCTGCCGCCCTGGTCTTTCGGTTTTATCTATCTGCCCGCCCTGCTGGGGCTTGTGATCGGCAGTATGACCACCGCCCCGCTTGGCGCGAAGCTGGCGTACAAGGTTTCCGTGCCGACATTGAAGCGCTTTTTCGCCGTGTTCATTTTTGTCGTGGCAGCGAATCTGGTCTGGAAGACGTTTTTCTAGGCTGTATCCGGCCCCGGCCCGGCTCCGGCCTGGCCCCGGTTTAGCCCCTGTTTTTATTCCCGGCCCGGACAAGGAGAACCCATATGAAGAGCGCTTTGAAAGGAATGCGGCGGCATATAGCCATCCTTGGCCGCTGCAATACGGGAAAATCCACACTCCTGAACCGGATCGCCGGGCAGCAGGCCGCGCTGGTGGCGGATACGCCGGGCACCACGGCGGATCCTGTACCGCTGTCGTTCGAACTGCTGCCGCTGGGGCCTGTCACCCTGTACGATACGGCGGGGCTGGATGAGGCGGGCGCGCTCGGTGCCGGGCGGCGCAAGGCCGCGCTGGCCGTGCTCGAACGCGTGGACATGGCTGTGCTGGTAACGGACGGGACAGGCATTGCGGCGCAGGAAGAAGAGCTTATCGCCACCTGCCGGAAACTGAAGACGCCCTTTATACTGTTCTTCAACCGGCAGGGGGAAACGGCCGCCCCCCGGAAAGACTTTGACCGCTGCCGCGAGGAAGGCATTCCCTTTCTGGCGCTGGATGACGGGCGTGAGGCGGAAGGGGACATCCTCCGCCGGGCGCTTCTGGAACTCGCGCCGGAAATGGAGAAAGAGCGGGAACTGCTGCTGGATCTCGTACCGGAAAAGGGGATGACCATTCTGATAACCCCCGTGGATTCCTCCGCCCCCAAGGGACGATTGATCGCGCCGCAGGTGCAGTCGCTGCGGGAGCTGCTTGACGGGCACAGAATGAGCCTTGTCGTGCAAACGGAGGAGTTGGGGGATGCTTTGGCCGCCCTGCGCCGTGAACCCGCGCTTGTGGTCACGGATTCCCAGGCCGTCAAGGCTGTGGCGGCGATTACGCCGGATTCCGTACCGCTGACCACGTTTTCCCTCCTTTTTTCGCGGCTCAAGGGAGACTTTGCCTTACAGGCCGCAGGGGCCGCCGCCATCCGGACCTTGCAGCCGGGGGCGCGCATTCTGGTGGCGGAATCCTGTTCACATCACCCACAGGGCGATGATATCGGCCGCGTGAAACTGCCCGCACTGTTGCGAACGATGCTCGGCTTTGAGCTGTCGTTCAGCGTGTGCGCCGGACGGGATTTTCCGGCGGATTTGTGCGCGTATTCGCTGGTGCTGCACTGCGGCGGGTGCATGCTGAGCCGCCGGGAAATGCAACGCCGCTTGCGGTTGTGCGCGGACGCGGGAGTGCCCGTCACCAACTACGGCATGGCGATTTCGGCGGCACAGGGCGTTCTGGAAAGAGTGGTTGCGCCGTTACTGCGCGCGGAGCGCAACAGGGCATAGCAGCAGACAGGCGTTCCGGCAGGAATGAGAAAAAGAAAAAGGCCGCGTTTTTCCGGGGCTGTACAGGGGCATCGTGCGAACACGTCCCTGCTACGGAACCCGGAAGAGCGCGGCTTTTCATGTGATGCGGCAGGGATACATTGCGAACAGGCCGGGTGCGAACAGCTCGGGGCGGTGCTCAATGCCAGATAATACCGCCGGGCGAACAATGAGATCCGATGACCTTGGCGGATAATTTGGCCCGCTCAAGGGCTGCGGATGCGCTGGCAAGTTTCAGTTTCTGTTTTTTGTCGGACGCTGCGAGCGCCAGTTCTTCAAGTGTATCCGTGATAAGCGTAAGATCGTTTTCAAGAAGGCCCAGCAGTTCAGAAAGAGCAAGCAGACCGGTCGGGTCCGCCCAGAAGGAGGAGGGGGCATCTTGCATGGCGGCTCTCCGTTTCGCCAAGTTCGGCAAGGCAAAAAGCCGTTGCCGGGAGCCACAAAACCGCCAGTGGACGGCCGGACGTATTCCCCGTAGGTATTGTATTTCGTCTCACTCCCGGCAAACTGTAACAAGAACAACCGCTGGCGCAGGCTTTGCGAGCCCGCGTATGACGGAAGCGGTAGTCCGCCACTGGAGTGCTTTGGGGTGTTTGTGGCACCGGGAGAGTATATGCCGTAAGAAACCTACTGCGTCAACCTTCATTATTTTCTCTGGTACCTAGGCGAAAGTGACGTACTATCCCGTTACGTTCTCTGTATTATGATTACTTTGGTCAGGAAAACGTCGATCAGATCATAGTGGGCGGCGTTGCGCATGCGCTCTGCTGTCCGGTAGATAGTAATGTCTGTTTTTTTGCGACTTTTTATTGTTTTTTCGATGGCATTCAGATCATCATATATATCAGGAATGCTATAGTGGGTCCGAGAATACCATTCATCCGGGAAAAGACACAGTCCTTTGCTGCACATGGCGCAGCGGCCAGAATGCGTTTTTCATATCGTTGTACGTAGCATCCGCCCGAATGACGCCTCCTGTCTGTTCCGCACTCTTGCGTATCATCTCTATAATGCAGCCCTTTACCACAGCGTGTTGTATACACTGCGATAAAGGGCTGCAGATTTTGTACAGGTTTTTCTATGCTGTTATTGTTCCCTGTATCATCCGGCTCCCATCTTTGGCAGCCATAACGCGATATCCGGGAAGAAAATGAGCATGACCGCCCAGAAGAGAAGTATCCCCACAAAGGGCAGCGCGTAAATACTGATGCGTTCGAGTGATACATCGGCCAGTTTCGCGGCGACAAAAAGGTTGCCGCCCATGGGCGGGGTAAGGAACCCCATTTCGCAGCCGAGCACCAGCAGGATACCGAAGAGGATGGGGTCAACCCCCATGACCTTGATCACCGGAAGCAGGACGGGGGTGAGGATGATGATCATGGAGATGGTTTCCATCCAGGTTCCGGCAAAGAGCAGGAAGCCGACCACCATGAGCAGGATGATCTGCGGGTTGTCGGAGATGGAAAGGATGAACTCCCCGGCCTGTTGGGGGAATTGATACAGGGTGATGAGCCGCCCGAATCCGACGGCGAACCCGACCATGGCCAGCATGACACCCACGGTCATGGTGGTGGAGGTGATGGCTTCGAGTATGCCTTTCTTCGTGAGGGTCCGCTTGATGACGAGGCCGACGAAGAGTGAGTAAATGACTGCGATGTCGGAGGCTTCCGTGGGCGTTGTGACGCCGGTGTATATGCCCGAAAGGATGATGACGGGCGCGGCCAACGCCCATTTGCCGCGCCAGAACGCCAGGGCGAGCCGTTTGCCCGAGAAGGTGTTCGCGGCGGCAAGGCCCTTGAACCGGCCGACAATCCAGATATAGGCGATCATGCTTGCACCGAGCAGCAGGCCGGGGGTAACGCCCGCAAGAAAGAGCTTGCCGATGGAAACCCCGGCGATGACGCCGTAAATAATCATGGGGTTGCTGGGCGGAATCATGACGCCCAGCGCCCCGCCCCCGGCTGTTATGGCCCCGGCGAATTCCCGTTTATACCCCGCTCTGGCCATGCCGTTGATGGTAATCGCTCCAATGGCCGCCGTGCAGGCCAGGCCGGAACCGGAAAGGGCGGCGAACACCATGCAGGCCACGATAACCACGGCCCCGAGCCCGCCGGATATGCAGCCGACAAGGGCGTTGGAAAATTCCAGAATATCGTCG
>JAJDHY010000110.1 GCA_030266385.1 Desulfovibrio sp. OttesenSCG-928-I05 | reverse complement strand
TACAGGAGTCTAACCAATGGCAACAGTGCATTTCATTCAACAGGGCAAGGGCGGCGTGGGTAAATCCATGATTGCGTCAATTTTGTATCAGACATTAGGGCTGCTCGGTAAAAAAGTTGCCGCCTTTGATACTGATCCGGTAAACGCTACCCTGGCCGGATTTCAAGAATTTGAGGTGACGTGCCTTGATATTCTGAAACAGGGAGATATTGACCCCCGCCAGTTTGACACGCTGATTGACAAGATCATGGAGCAAGGGCCGGAAACCCACGTTATTGTGGATAATGGCGCTTCCTCTTTCCTCGCTCTCAATAGCTATATCAAGGAAAACAACATTATCGGGATTCTGGAAGAATCCGGCCATGCCATCTTTTTTCATTCGGTCATTACGGGCGGACAAGCCATTGCGGATACGGTTCTCGGTCTGCGCTCCCTGGCTCTCGGTTTCCCTGAAACGCCCATTGTGGTGTGGCTGAATCCCTATTTCGGGGAAATCGTCATGGACGGAATGTCATTTGAAGAATTTAAGGTATATCAGGAATTTTCAACGCAATTCCATGCTGTTATCACCATCCCCCAAGGCAATAAAGCCACCATCGGCAAAGACCTGGAAACCATGTTCGCCAAGCGTTTGAGCTTTAAAAACGCTATCGAATCCAGCCAGTCCATAGTGGTGCGCTCCCGGTTGCAACGCTACCGGAACGAACTGGTGGAAGCCGTGACCAGCGCGGCTATCGCATAAGGGGGCTGCCGTGTCGCAAGAAATCGTATCTGCGGACACCGCCGCGCAAGCTGCGGACGCTCCCACCCCCCTTGAAACGGAATTGGGCAACGCGCCGGGCGTGGGCCTCACGCTGGAGCAAATCCGTTCCGTGGTATCCAAAGCCCATGACGTGATGCTGCCGAAAGATGATGCCACGCTGATGATAGCGACGATTCTCAACGCCTATCTGACGGAAGTGGACAAGCTCCAGGCACGGCATGAAAAGGGGTTGACCCGGCTCATGGCCGAAAAAACTGACGAGTATGTTTCCGGCGTACAGGCGGCGGTAAATCAGCTTTCCGCAAGTCTTTCCTCGGCTTCGGTGGAAGGTATCCGCAAAGTCTTTGACGATCACGCGGCCACTTTGAAAACCTTCAAGAGCAATGTCTACCTTGCCGCCGTCATTGTCGGCATGTCGGCGCTTCTGAATGTGGCCGTCTTTATATTGAAGGCGGTTCACTGATGCTCCGGGCCTGTGACGATCCCCGTCTGCTGGCCGGGCTGCGTCATTCCTGCGGGCCTGTCTTTATTGACGCGCTGGAAAACCCGGAAGTCATAGAAATTATGCTCAATCCTGACGGTACGCTCTGGATTGAGAAATATGGGCAAGACCATGAATGTATCAGCACCATTGAGCCAGCCAAAGGCAGATTGATACTATCCCAGGTGGCAAGCGGCCTGAATCTGACGGTCAATGAACGCAACCCCATAGTGGAAGGCGAATTTCCGCTGGATGGTTCACGATTTGAAGGGACGTTCCCGCCGATTGTCGGCCCCGGCCCTTCGTTCTCGCTCCGTAAAAAAGCCAGCCGGGTATTTACCCTCCAAGAATACTTGGCTTCCGGCTCCATCACGGCGCGGGTGATCGATATTATCCATGACGCCGTGCTGCGGCGCTGGAATATCGTGGTCGTGGGGGGAACCTCCAGCGGAAAAACCACCTTTGTTAATGCGGTCATTGACGCTGTTTCCACGCTCACGCCGTCACACCGCCTGATTATCATAGAGGATACGGCGGAACTTCAATCCAAAAGCCCCAACGCCGTGTTTTTCCGTACATCGGTCATTGCCGACGTTGATATGCGGAAGCTGGCGAAGGTCAGTATGCGCTACGCCCCAAAGCGTATTCTGATAGGCGAAGTGCGGGACGCCGCCGCCCTGGAACTCCTGAAACTGTGGAACACGGGGCATCCGGGCGGAATAGGTACATTTCACGCGGACAGCGCGGAAGAAGCCTTACCCCGCCTGGAAGAACTGGTAGAGGAAGCAGGCCTTGGCCCCAAGCAGAAATTGATAGGCCGGGCGGTTGATCTGGTGGTGTTCATGGAAAAGACCCCTGACAATCGGCGGCAAATATCGAACATCCTGCGCGTGGACGGCTTTGACCCCAAAACAGACACCTACAAAACGGAATATCTTTACAACGTAAAGGCGGAACAAGGCGCATGAACACTGAACAGGCGCACGATCCCGGCAACCTTCGCTGCGGGAAGTGCAACAAACTTCTGGCAAAGGGCCGCATAGAAGCTGGAGAAATCGAGCTTGTTTGCCCTCGCTGCAAAAGCAGAATCGTCCTGCGGGCTATAAGCCCCAACACCGCGCCGCATGACGGCCTCCACGGAGATCGTTATGCGCGTAACCAACTTCCTTCCCTCTCGTAAAGCCTCTTTCTCCCGCCTTGCCGTTTTCGGCTTTCTGGCTCTCTGCCTTTGCTTTCCCGACATTGCCGCCGCATCGGGCGGCATCACGGAATTTTCCAGCCCCCTGGAACGGGTGGTGAACACCATCACCGGCCCGGCTGGTAAATGGATTTCCATTGTCGCTATGGCCCTCTGCGGTGTCATATTCATAATGAACAAAGATGACATCAGCGGGGGTTTTAAGCTGCTGCTCTCTGTGGTGTTCGGCATTTCCTTTATCGCTTTCGCGGCCAGCATCGTGAACAGCGTCTTTTCTTTCTCCGGGGCGGTTATATGAGCCGTCCGCTCCCCATTCATCAATCTTTGCACCGCCATGCCCATATCCTCGGCGCGGAAAGGGAGCTGGTTATGACCAGCGCCCTGGTCGCGCTGCTGGTGGGCGTGGGCGGTCTGACGGCTGTTTCCGTCACGTCCGCAGTCGGCTTCTGGATCGCGGCGGTGTTCGCGCTCCGGCGCATGGCAAAGGCTGATCCGATTATGAGCCGGGTCTGGCTGCGGCATATCAAGCAACAGGAGTTTTACCCGGCCAAGGCAAGCCGCTGGCGGCCTGTAGGGGGTTTCAAATGCTGAAACTTACCGACTACCGTTCCAGGGCCAAAGGTCTGCCGGATTTGCTCCCCTATGCCGCGCTGGTCGCGCCGGGCGTCATTCTCAACAAAGACGGCTCGTTTCTGGCTGCCTGGGAAATCCGGGGGCAGGATACCGCCAGTTCCACGCCTGACGAGTTGGCTTTTGTGTCCGCGCAGTTCAACAACGCGATCCGGCTGCTCGGTACGGGCTGGATGCTCCATATAGATTCCATCCGTAGCAGTCACCGGGCTTACCCCGCGCAGGAGAAAGGGCATTTCCCCGATCCTGTGACGCAGCTCATTGACGATGAACGCCGGGCCTATTTCAGCGGAAACCGTTGTTTCAGTACCAGCACTGTCTTTTCAGTCACCTACAAGCCGAATTTTGAGGCTGCAAAGCTGGCCGGAAAAGTACAGGCAGGAACAGCGACAAGCCCCGTACTGGAAAAAGCCTTGGGGCAGTTTCAAAACACCTTGGAAGAACTGGAAGATGCCTTGTCTTCGGTTCTGCATATGCAACGGCTTTCGGAATATGAGGCATATTCCGATGATGGTGAAACCTATACGCAATCTGACCTTTTAACCCATATCCAGCATTGTGTTTCCGGCGATTTGCACCCGCTGCGAGTGCCGGAAAAACCCATGTATCTGGATCACCTTCTTGCCAGCAATGATCTGGTCGGGGGAGTAATCCCCCGGCTCGGCGGGAAGCACCTTGCGCTGATTTCCATTGACGGACTGCCGCAAGAATCCTTCCCGGCCATGTTCGCGGATTTGGAATCTCTCCCTTTGGAGTATCGTTTTTCGACCCGCTTTATCTGCCTCGACCAGTACGATGCCACAAAGGAAATAGACTCCTACCGTAAGGGCTGGCGGCAACAGGTGTACCGCTTCCTTGATCAGTTCTTCAACAACCCCAACGCCCGCGCCAACCGTGATGCGCTGCTCATGGCCGAAGACGCGGAAACCGCCCTGACCGAAGTTCAGGGCGGGTATGTGGGCGCTGGCTATCTGACTTCCTGCATCGTTCTGATGCACGAAAATCAGGAGCAGTTGCAGGATTGGGCGCGGGAGCTGCGCCGGAATATCCAGACGCTTGGTTTCGGCTGCCGGATTGAAAACATCAACGCACTGGAAGCCTGGCTCGGTACGCATCCGGGCAACGGATACGCCAATCTGCGGCGGCCTATGGTCAATACGCTGAATCTGGCTGATTTGCTGCCCCTGGCTTCGGTCTGGACGGGTTCGCCCGTCTGCCCCTGCCCGTTCTATCCGCCGAACTCCCGACCCCTGGCCGTGCTGACAACGGATAAATCCACGCCGTTCTGGTTCAATATCCATGTGGGCGATCTCGGTCACACATTGATTTTCGGGCCGACTGGCGCGGGTAAATCCACGTTGCTGGCAACGCTGGCCGCGCAATTCCGATGCTATGAAAACTCCCGCATTTACGCCTTTGACAAGGGCATGAGTATGTTTCCGCTCTGCCTCGGCTCCGGCGGGACGCATTATAACATCGGCAATTCCGATCAGCTTTCTTTTGCACCGCTCCAGCGCATTGATTCCGAAGCGGAACGGGCCTGGGCGGAAGAGTGGATAGCTTCCCTCATGGAGTTGCAGCAAATCACGGTCATGCCGTCACACCGCAACGCCATTCATGCGGCAATGCTGGACTTGTCGGCACAGCCGGAAAGTCTGCGCTCCCTGACCAGTTTCTACCACATCGTTCAGGATAACCAGATTAAAGACGCTATCCAGCACTACACCGCGCAAGGGGCAATGGGGCGGCTGCTGGATGCGGATACGGA
>JAJDHY010000112.1 GCA_030266385.1 Desulfovibrio sp. OttesenSCG-928-I05 | reverse complement strand
ACGGTGTGGTCGTCTTTTCCAGCCGTCACAAGAGTTACGGCATCTGCGTTATTGTCCGCCAGCTGGATGGACGCCTCGCCCGCTATGCACACATGTCAAAATCTGTCGCCCGCTTCGGGGATGAAGTAACGCGGGGAACCGTTATCGGCTACGTCGGGCGGACCGGCAGAGCCACCGGTTCACACCTGCATTTCGAACTGCTGGACGACGGGGAATATCTGGATCCGGCCGAACATATCTGGCTTGCCACGGAACTGGTCAAAACACCGCAGGAACTGGCCATGGAAGAGGCGGAACGTGAAGCGCTTGCCGCGAACGAAAAAACAGCCGCTGAAACCGTCGGAACACAACAGACCGTCGAATAAAACGATCCAATATGCATTGCAAAAGGGGCCGGAACAGTGTTCCGGCCCCTTTTACGCGGCAAAGTGTATGCGGTGTATCCAGCGTCAAATTCCGCGCGTTCACCGCTTCAGCGTTCCCCCATCCACTTCCGGGCAAGTTCCGTATCAATGCCTTTTTCCCGGACCCCTTGCAGCCCGCGATTGAGCAGTTCCAGCGTCACGGTATCCCCCTTGCGAACCGCAAAGCCGTATTCTTCAGCCTCGCCGTCCAGCACAAAGGCCACCTTGAATCTCCCCTGAGCGACTTCTTTATGGTTCACATAATACAGGGCAACCGGCTCGTCACACACCACGGCATCCAGGTGACCGAGGGCGAGATCGCGAAACGCATGATCAAGGGTGTCAAAGGATTGCACAAACGATCCGGAAATATGCTTCACCGCGAAATGCCCCGTGGTGCCGGTCTGGACACCCACGACTTTTCCATCCAGGTCGCTCGGCACGGCAAGGTTGTCGTCCGCCAGCGTGACCACGGCTTGCAGTACTGTCAGATACGGCGCGGAAAAATCCATAACCTTTATGCGCTCCGGGGTAATGGTTACGGAAGAAGCCACAACGTCGCAGCCCCCGTCCCGGAGTCCGGCGAAAATACTTTGCCAGGGGACAGACTTGCTGCGAATGGCGAACCCGGCTTCGCGGCCGATGGCTTCTATAAGCTCAATGGTGTAGCCGGTCAGTTTTCCATCCTCCGCCACAAACTCAAGCGGAGGCCAGCCGGGTTCCGAAGCGACGACCAGCACCTTTTCAGCGGAAAAAGACGGCACGGAAAACAGCATGAGAACACAGACGAACATCAGAATTTTTTTCATATTTCCCCCCTTTTTGCATTCCACGCCACAACGGGGCGTATGCGATCGGCGGCTCGGCATAGTGTTGTGCCACCTTCCGCCAGTGCCGCGCGCTTGTCAATGACGACATTCCCCCCGCGCGACACGGCGAATATTCTTCCTTCCGAAACGTGCCGAACCGGCTGCCCCCTTGCGGAGTCAGCCGGTTCGGCACAGAAGGGTGCAAGCCCTTATTCGGACTTCACAAACGCGGCGGCCCCGGCGTTGCAAATGGGGCATTTGTCGTCATGCGGTCCTTCGTGCGTGTAGCCGCACACGGAGCAGATGTAATAATCCACATCCGGCCCCTTGCCTTCGTTTTCAAGCATTTTTTTGTACAGGTTCGCATGCACTTCTTCCACGGCGTTCACAAAGCCGAAATACTGGACCACGGCCTTTTTGCCTTCGGCTTCCGCATCCTTGATCATGTTGGGATACATATCCGTAAACTCGTGGGTTTCACCGGAAATGGCATCCTTGAGGTTATCAAGGGTGTTGCCGATCTTGCCCGCGAGACGCAGATGCGCGTGCGCGTGAATGGTTTCCGCTTCCGCCGCCGCGCGGAACAGTTTGGCAGCCTGGGGAAGGCCGTCTTTTTCCGCCTGCTTGGCATAGGCAAGGTACTTGCGGTTGGCCTGGGATTCTCCGGCAAAAGCGTCCATCAGGTTCGTATCGGTCTTGGACATATCAGCTCTCCTTATGTCGATAAATTGTTATTAGGAATGATTACTATTTACATACTTCCTCTCTTCTGTAAAGCATTTTTATGAAAAAGTTTCCTGCCGTCAGCCGTCTGTTACACCCAGGCGGTTTAGCGGACCCGGCTTTTCTGCCTCTGACCGGCCTTTGTACGGGCAGCCGGTTCCCATTTTTTTTTGTGATTCCCGCTTCATGTTCCGCTTTTTTCTTAAGACCAGAACAGCTTCGCCACCTGTATCCCGGCGAGCATGTTCTTCATATGCAACTACCGGATTTGGCCCGACACCGCAGCAGACCAAGTCGCAGCGGTGTCGCAGACCAAAACACCTTGACGAACAGCGCCAGATCACGTAACGGTTCCCGTCTTGCGGGCTACGCTCAGGTATATCCCGCAGGGATCGTTCACCCCGGTTTGCCGTGGGCGGTCTTTTTGTAGTATTTTTCACCGGCGGTACCATGTTCGAAAGCCTTTCCGATCGTCTCAGCGGGGCACTGCGCTCCATCAGCGGCTCCGCGAAGCTTGATGACAAAAATATTCAGGACGCCCTGCGCGAAGTTCGTCTGGCGCTTCTGGAGGCTGACGTCCACTTCAAGGTGGTCAAGGACTTCACGGATACCGTCCGTGAACGCGCCCTCGGCCAGGAAGTCACCCGCACGCTCACCCCGGCCCAGCAAGTGCTCAGCATTGTCCGGGAAGAGCTTATCACCCTTCTCGGCGGCGAAACAGCCGGGCTGGATCTTTCCGGAAAAAGCCCCCGCTGTATTATGATGGTGGGTCTGCAAGGTTCCGGCAAAACCACATCCACCGCAAAAATAGCCAACTGGCTGCGGGAAAACAACCACAAGCCCTATCTCGTCCCGGTCGACGTGTACCGCCCTGCGGCTATTGACCAGCTCACCACGCTGGCAAAGCAGCTGGATATGCCCGTGTACCCTTCCACCACAGCCATGAACCCCGTGGATATCGCGGCGGGCGCTGTGGAAGCGGCGGCTATCGCGGGCTGCGACGTGGTGCTTCTGGATACCGCGGGCCGTCTGCATGTGGACGCGCCGCTCATGCAGGAACTGCAAGCCATAAAGGCCAAGGTTTCCCCACGGGAAATTCTCTTTGTGGCCGACGCCATGACCGGCCAGGATGCAGTCACCGTTGCCGAGGCGTTTAACGAATCCATCGGCATCAGCGGCGTGGTCCTGACCAAAATGGACGGCGACGCACGGGGCGGCGCGGCACTTTCCATCAAATCCGTCACCGGAGCCAACGTCAAGTTCGTCGGCGTCGGCGAAAAAATTTCCGATCTGGAACCCTTCCATCCCGATCGTGTGGCCGGGCGTATTCTGGGGATGGGCGATATGCTCACCCTCATCGAAAAAGCCCAGGCAAGCATCGAGGAAGGCGACGCGGAAGAACTCGCCCGCAAAATGCAGAAGGCCGAGTTCGATCTTGAAGATTTCCGCACCCAGATGAAACGCGTCAAGAGCCTCGGTTCCCTTGAAGGGTTGCTCAAGCTTATTCCCGGCATGAGCGGGCTGCGGCAGAAGCTCGGCAACGCGTCCATACCGGAAAAGGAAATGGCCCGCACAGAAGCCATTATCAACTCGATGACGCCGCTGGAGCGGCAGCAACCGAAAATCATCAACGCATCACGCCGCCAGCGCATCGCGGCGGGTAGCGGCACGTCCGTCGCCCAGGTGAACCAGCTGTTAAAGCAGTTCGAAGCCATGCGCGGCATGATGAAAAACGCCATGGGCGGCAAGAGGGGCGGTATGCCCCGTATGCCCATGGGCATGGGCGGCCCGGCCGGTCTCGGTGGACTCGGCGGCATGGGCGGACTCGGCGGCATGGGCGGCCTTGCGGGGATGGGAGGCATGGACGGCCTCCCCGGCGCGGGCATGCCCACGGGTCTTTCCAAGGCGGCCCAGAAAAAGAAACGCGAAAAACGGAAAGCGGAGCGCAAAAGGAAAAAGCGGTAATATACCTTTATTATCAAGTTTTTTCCGGCAGGCGCTTGCGGATTAAAACAAACTGTTTATCATCATTGAAGGAGCATAGAATGGCTATTAAATTGAGACTTACCCGCATGGGAACCAAGAAGCACCCCTTCTACCGCATCGTGGCCATGGACAGTGCGACCCGCAGGGACGGCCGGCCCCTCGAGTACCTCGGGCACTACAACCCCATGACCAACCCCGCCGAAGTAAAGGTGGACGCGGAAAAAGTGAAGAAGTGGCTCGATCTGGGCGCTGAAGCTTCCGATACGGTTAAAAGCCTCATTAAAAACGCCGGTAAATAATCTGTGCGCCGCAAGGCGTTCCGGTTTTTTCCTGGCGCTAATTCGCCAGGCTGTATAAAAGAGTCCCGGCTTCGCCGGGCAATGTTCGGGCACTATGCTTCAGCCTTGGGGCGTCCTCTTGTACCGTGGGCGCTTGACCGACGGCTCGCGCATCGTCTCTTATGTGGTGCGCGCTCGCCGGAATGCAAGGTTGGCCGGAACGATCCGAATCACTATAGGTCCCAGTGAGGTGCCCAAATGCTGAAAGATCTGGTTACATACATCGCCAAGTCTCTAGTGGACAAGCCTGACGAAGTAAGTATCACGGAAATTGAGGGCGAGCATACCAGTGTTCTGGAATTGCGAGTCGCCAAAGAAGATTTAGGAAAGGTTATAGGAAAGCAGGGCCGTACCGCCAGGGCCATTCGCACCATTCTCGCCGCGGCCTCGAGCAAAGCCCAGAAACGCACCGTTCTTGAAATTCTGGATTAATCATGACTGACAAGACCCTGCTCGTTATGGGCAGGATCACCAAAGCACACGGTA
>JAJDHY010000011.1 GCA_030266385.1 Desulfovibrio sp. OttesenSCG-928-I05 | reverse complement strand
CGCCTCTCCCGACGATATGTCCGGCGTATTGCCCGGCTATTACGGCATGGACGATAACGACGCGAGTTCCCTGTGGCTGACGGAAAAGCTCTGGCATTTCCGCGTCTTTCCGGAACTGCAGGCGGCGCTCCTTGACGGGCTTCTGGATACGTCACTTCCCGCCGATTACCGCGCCGGACGTTTCACCGGAATCGCCGCGTCCCTCGCCGCCGCCGCGGAAGTGCTGGCTTCGGAAGACGAAGACGCTTCCGGCAATTTTGACTGGGACGACCTCTATACGGAAGAGCCATGGCTGAGCTATTTCTCCCTTGATCCCCTCATTTTCGGCGGCGCGCTCTCCGAAGAGGAGCGGGAGGAATTTGAAGATTACGGCTTCGCCCTTGCGGAAGCGACGCCCGAAGGCATTGCCGCGTACCGGGAAAAGCTGCGTTTCGCGGCGCAGATACTGCCCATATTCTACGCCGACATGATGGCGGAAGAAGCCGCCCTGCTCGAAAAGCTCGGCACCGACGGCTACGATCTGGACGACCGGTACCGTAACGATGCCGCTTCCTGGGAAAAGGACGATGTTTTCATGTACGACACAGGCGCGGCGCTGCTGGCCCTGTGGGAAAACCGCGACAAGCCCGCCGCGAAGCGTTCGGCGCTGGCCGTGTTGCAAAGTGACGTGCTGGACGCCGAACAACGCTACATGGCGGTGCGTCTGGCCGTCAAAAAGCCGGGGCTGCCCCTTGCCGAATATATCCAGTGGGTGCAATACGCCGATGATCTGGATGGCATCACCCGCTGCCTCGGCACCGCTCCCACGTTCTTCGGCTATTTCATAAGCTGCTGCGACGAACTCGGCGACGTACTGCGGGCGGATTTGCGTTCCCGCAAAACTCTGCTCCTCGGCCCGGTAGAAAATGCCCCCGGCATCCGGGTGCGGAAAATTTCTTCCCTGCCCCCCATAGAAGCCAAGGACCCCATTTACTTTCTGGCGGATATGAAACACGCGCTCCCCGCATTTGACGGCGCGCCGGGCTATGATCTTTCCCGGGCACTGCCCATATTTGAAGGCACGGCCCTTCGCCATCTGGAAAACCAGCCTCTGGTGCTGCCGCTGGATGTGAAACGCGATGATGCGCTCATCCGCTGGTATTTCGCGGAAGGCGCGGCGCAAGGGCGGCTGATGCTGTTCAGCGCCACCGGCACGGCCAAAGACGTGGCCCGCCATATGGGCGGCCTGCACCTGATGTGGTGGCCCAAGTCCGAAAAAGACGCGCTGGCAGACGGCAATGACGACCCGTCCATGGCGCTCATGCATCCCGGCAACGGCCCCTTCATGAAAGGTACGCTGCCCGCTATCAATGGCGAAGCGGCGGCCCGTTTCCTCGGCCCCGTGACGGGCCTCTGGTATTGTGTGGAAGAACTGGAAGGCGATCAATGGTACGAGGCAAAGCCGGATCCGGCGCTTGCCGCGCAGCACCCGCAGACCGTCCGCACAGTGCAGGACAAGACCGACAGGCCCGTGTTCCTGCTGTCCCGCGAAGTAACCGACGCGCTGAGCGCGGAACGCTCGTACAACGCCGCCATCAGGGAAACCCGGCGGCTCATGCGGGAATATCCCGATACGGGAGCGGACCCGATCAGCCTGGAAGATGCCTTTGCCTTTGTGCGCGACCGCCGGGGCGAAGTGTACGGCTATGGCATTACCGGACAGAGCAACCAGAACAAAGCTACGGAATTATTCTGGCGCTTCCGCAAGGATGAAAAAGCGACCGGCATTCTGCGGGAAATACTGGGCAACGACAACACGCCCGCCCGCAAACGCCTTGAAGAAGCCCGCAGAGCCGTGGGCCTGCCCGCGGAGGTACGTTAACATGCGCATGATACAACACTCTATACGCAGGTCTTTCTCCCGCGCCTTGCGGCTCCCCGGCTCCCCGGCCCGGACCCGCTACGGTAAAACCGGGCTGGCCTCATGTCTGGTTCTGGCTCTCGCCCTGGCGCTTGTGTCGCCGCTCCCGGCAAATGCAAGCCCCAGCGTGAACGCCCTGGAACTCGTCCTGGACGTCCTTGATTCAGTAGAAAAGGGCCTGGATGCTTCTTCGGACGCCACCAGCTCCTGGCCCGCCATCTCGTCCGAAGACGCTGTGGCCAAAGCACAGCAAGGCGTTCAGGATAAAGCCCTGTTCGTCGCCCGGGTGGAAGGCGAACTGCTGGCTGCCGGCTTTGACGGTTCCCTGCTGCTCCCGCACTGGGAACGTGAATCCTATCTGGCGGCCTCGCTGCTGTGGAGCCTCAGCCCATCCCCCCGCTTGCAGGAACGCGCCAAGGCGAACCTTCTGGATACGAATCGTGCCCCGGGCCGTCGTCTGGACACGCTTGAAGATACCGTTGACGTGCTGTACTCCATCGCGGATGACGTCTGCTACGCGGTCGAAAAACGCCATTTCTCTCGCGCCCCGCATACCCTGAACGGCAGACTCGCGCTTTTTGAAACGCTTTCCCCCTATCTGCCCTTTGTCGGGGATAACCTGGAAAAGCTTCAGGAAGTTGAGGAACACGGCCCCCACAATACCGAAGCGGCGCTCCTGGCCCTCTGGCAACTCCGCGAACAGCCGGAAGATCTGGCCGCCCTCTTTGACGCGCTCACCAACACCGGCATTTCCGATACGCGGCGGCAAGTGATCGCCCGGCGTATTGCGGACAATCCCGAAAACGGCGCGGCCCTGCTGGATGAAATGCTGACGGAACTGCGCCGGGAAAGCATCTATGATATCAGCAATCTGGTCGAATTCGACCTGGAAAGCATCGGCCTTCCGTATGCGGCGCTCTTCCCCGACACCGATGAAAAGTCCGGTAACGCGTGCATCAATGCGGAAAAGGCCATTCCTCTGACCGCGTCCGGTCCGCAGACGGGGCTGGTCTCCGTCAAGGAACTCAGCGAGCTTGTTCCCGCAGCCCTGCTGGAAGATCTCCGCGATCTGGGCTATGACGCCCGCGCCCCGGAACTGCCCCTCAACAAAGAGGGCGAAACAATCTACGCGCTTGTCGGGTCGAACCAGCAGGACGCGATTCCTGTCTTTGCCGGTTCCGTTCTCGGCGAACTGGCCGCTTACGGCCCGCACATCCTGCCCTATACTGACGAAACGGCCTATTACTTCGCCCTGTTCCTTGACCGGGGCCGGAGCGTGCCGCTGTTCGCTGCCGAGGGCACGCCGGAAGACGTCGCCGCGCATCTCGCCAGCCTCTCCGTGATGGTCGCCGAACGCGAGCGGAGCCTGTACGGCCCCTTTGAAGCGTACACGATCCGCCCGGCAGAAGAAGCGCTGCAAGCCATCGGGACCGTCAGCATCTCCGCCGACGAATACCCCGAAGACCAGCCCGGCAAGCTGCCGCGCATGACACGACTGGCGGATCCTCTCTTCCTTGCCACCCTCGCGCAGCAGGCGGATGCCGCCGGTCTGGCCCGCCTCATGGGACCGATCCGCGCGATATGGACGCCCGCGCCCGTCAGCGTAAATGTTCCGGGCGATGATTCCGCCGCCCAGGACGCCCCCTTCTGGTCGGAACTGCGCTATGCGCCGACAGAAGCCCCCGCCGTCGCCACCCTCGGCCAAACGCCTTTGCTCTCGCTGGATGTTCCGGCTCTGGAAGCGCTTCGCGCGGCCCATGTCCGGGATATTCGCGCCCATACCGAAGGCGCGCTGTCTCATGACGCCTGCGGCGATAAAGCCGACCCGGCCTGTGCCGAGACACTCGCCTCCCTGCGCGGCGGCGTTGCGGCAGCATACTGGGGACTGGAACAGCTTGGGTTCAAAGCCCCCGCCGAACTGCACGGCATCAGCTACGCGCTGGTACAGTTCCGGGATGACGCCGACAAAAGTGCGGCCATTTTCGCCCTTTTGCTGGATCAATCCAAAGATAGCGTCCAGAAGTACCGCGACGTGACCGACCTGCTCAAGGCGGAAATCAGGGTTACGGCGGAACCGTCCGCCACGCCCGCGACGCCTGAAAACGCGGTGCCGTCCGCCAAGCCCGGAAAAGCTGACAAGGCGGCCGGGGTATCCGGCCAGCCGGGCCAGCCCGGCTCTTCCGACCCGTCCCCAAATACAGGACAAGGCCAGAGCCGCTACGGCAGCTGGGATGATACCGTGACCGGCAATGGCAAGTAAGGATAGCCCCTCTCTCCCCGGCTCTTCCCTCCCGGAAAGCCGGGGAGTTTCCGTTGCCGCGCCCGGCAGCGTCCTCTCGCCCCGCGCCAGAGCGGTGTGCCGCAGAATCATGCGCCGTCTGGCGCTGCTGATCGTTGTATTCTTCGGCATAACCCTGGTCAGTTTTTCGGTCATCCATCTCGCGCCAGGTTCTCCCGTGGATCTTGAAACAACCATGAACCCTCTGGCCGATCCCGAAGCCCGCCAGAATTTCGAAAAACTCTACGGACTGGACCGCCCCCTGCCCGAACGCTACGTCAAATGGGTAGGCGCCATGCTGCGTCTGGATTTCGGCGTTTCCTTTTCCGGCGACAGGCGCCCTGTGCTGACCATTATCAGTGAACGCCTGCCCCTGACGGTCAGCATGAACGTCATATCCCTCGCCCTTACGCTGCTTATCGCCCTGCCGCTGGGCTGCGTGGCCGCAGCGCGCAAGGGGGGCTGGTTTGACCGGATTACGACCATCATTGTTTTTATCGGCTTTGCCATGCCCGGCTTCTGGCTGGCACTCATCCTGATGCTGCACTTTTCCATTGAATGGCGGCTGCTTCCGCTTTCGGGCATCACCTCCCTTGAGTACGAATCCCTGTCTTCCTGGGGCAAGCTTATGGATCTGGCCCGCCATCTGGCCATGCCCATCTTTATCTATACCTTTGGCGCGCTGGCGGGCATATCCCGCTTCATGCGCTCGTCAATGCTGGAAGCACTGGGGCAGGATTACATTACCACGGCACGGGCCAAGGGACTGGCCGAACGGGTCGTTATTTTCCGGCACGCCCTGCGTAACGCGCTCCTGCCGCTCATCACCCTGCTCGGCCTGTCCCTGCCGGGCCTTATCGGCGGCAGCGTGATCATTGAATCCATTTTCGGTCTGCCGGGCCTCGGCCAGCTTTTCTACAAGGCCGTCATGACCCGCGATTACCCGCTGATCATGGGCAACCTTGTGATCGGCGCGTTTCTGACCCTGGCGGGCACCCTGATAGCAGACTTCTGCTACGGGCTGGCCGATCCGCGCATCCGCAGCGGCAGTTCCGGCGATCAGGGCGGTGTGGCATGAGTACGCTCGTTGTTGCGAAAAGCGCTGGCACATCAGCAAACCCCAGAGGGCGTTTCTCTCTGCGGCGGCGCATCCAACGCTACGGGCTGCTCTGGCTGGGCCTTTTTCTGGTGGGTTCCGCCGTTGCCGCCGCGCTTCTCGCGCCCTTTCTGGCGGTGCAGGATCCGGTGCAACTGACGCTGCATCAAGGCCTCGACGCCATATTCCAGCCCCCTTCCCCGGCTCACCCCATGGGCACGGATTCGCTGGGCCGGGATGTCTTTTCCCGTATGCTCTACGGCGCACAGGTATCATTATGGGTGGGCTTTGTTTCCGTCGGCATCGCCACCTTGATCGGCGTGACGCTGGGGCTTGTGGCCGGGTATTTCGGCGGCATTGTGGATGAAATCATCATGCGGGCCGTGGATGTCATGCTCTGTTTCCCGTCTTTTTTCCTCATCCTCACGGTCATCGCCTTTCTTGAACCAAGTCTGGTCAACATCATGATCATCATCGGCCTGACATCCTGGATGCGGGTCACCCGTCTGGTACGGGCGGAAACCCTTTCCCTGCGCGAGCGGGATTTCGTGGCGGCCGCCAGACTGGCCGGGGCGAAATCCAGCCGCATACTCATCCGGCACGTGCTGCCCAACGTCATGGCCCCGGTGCTGGTTTCCGCCACCCTCGGCATAGCCGGCGCGATTCTGACGGAATCCGCGCTCTCGTTCCTCGGGCTTGGCATGCAGCCCCCCATGCCGAGTTGGGGCAACATGCTGCTGGAAGGCAAGGAAAGCCTCGAAATAGCCTGGTGGCTTTCATTTTTCCCCGGTATGGCCATTCTGCTGACTGTCCTGGGATACAACCTGCTGGGAGAAAGTCTGCGCGATCTCCTGGACCCGCGCATGCGATGAATATTCTTGCCGTTCACTGCAACTTTGTCTCCACGCTGGAGGCTTCGGGACATAGGGTTGCCGTCCTGGCCCCGGAAAGCGAGTTCATGTCCCTTGCAGCCGAACTGGAACGCCTGCGCCGGGAACAGGACTTCATACCGGATTGCATCATCCAGCAGGAACGGCTGGGCAAGCGCCTTTTCATACGGGATCTGGCCGCCGCCCCCTGCCCCACGTTCTTCCTCGCGGTGGACAGCCACCTTAATATGTTCTGGCACCGCTTCTATTCCCGGCTCTTCGATTGCCTGCTCACGCCGCACGCCTCTCTTTTCCGGGCGCTCCCTCTCGAATGGCGGCACCCGGAGATCGTTCTCTTTCCTCATATCGGGCAGGATATGCCCCATGTTCCCTTTGCCGAACGCCGTACAGATCTGGGGCTTTGCGCCCGACTTACCAAACACCGGAAAATACGGACCTGGATGACGGAACTCCTCGCGCCGCAGGGGCTGCGGTTGGAAGAATCGCTTCCTTTCGCCGACATGCTCGCCCTGTACAGCGATACACGCATTGTTCCCAACGAATCCATTGCCTTTGAAGTGAATTTCAGGCTTTTCGAAGCCGCGTCCTGCGGCTGCCTTGTCCTCTGTCAGGATTGCGGGCCGGATCAGGAAAGCGCGTTCACGCCCGGCACGGAAATGCTCATCTGGCGCGACTGTTTTGAACTGCGTGAACATGTAGTGTTTTTCACCAAAAGGCCGGAAATAGCCGAAAAAATCGGACGGGCGGCACGGGCCAGAATTCAGGCGGAACACCTCCCGAAGCACAGGGCGGCGACACTTCTCCACCTGACGGCGAACGTTTCGCAAGGCAGAGCCACAGGCCGGGAAGCAGCGCGGCTTGAATGGCTGGCCGAAATGGAACTCGCCCGGCACGGCCTGCTCAAAATATCCATCCCCTGGCTGCTGGATCGCCGCAAAGCCTTTGAAGACGATCCGGAAGTGCTGGCGGGCACTCTTCGCCTTGCCGCCGAATCGGGTAGGAAACAGGACGCGCTGGAGCTGACCCGCTCGCTGCTGCTCCCCGCGGGGCACGCAACGCAAAGCCATGCCCTGACGCTGGAACTGGCGGGGGCTGCCTCCGCCGCCGCCCTGCAACTGGGAGATATTCCCCTCGCGCGGGCGCATCTGCTCGCGTACACGCGGACCCTTCCGCCGCAACACGCCGTTTCCGGGGCGTGCGCCGTCGATATTGCGCTGGCCTGGGCGGAATATTTCCGCAAAGCGGGCAGACTCGCCCAGCCGGGTTCGCGCTTTGATCCGCAACGCGGCGCTCTGCCTGAATGCGCCTACGAATTTCTGCTCCTCGCCCGTCACCTGCACAACGATCCCCGCGAACTTTCACGTATTCTTGAAGCCACCGCGACCCTTTCCGCGCAGGTCCCGCCTTTTGTCGAATACGCCGTGGGGCATCTGGCGGAACTGAGTTTGCACCAACCGGAGAACTGGCGGGTGCGGCTGGATTTCGCGTTCGCCTGCTTCAAAGCCTGCCGCCTGGAACTCGGGCTGGCGGAAACAGCGACGGCCTGGCAATGCGCTCTTGACGCCGGTCAGCGGAAATCTTTCCTCCGTGTGCTTGCCGCCCGGCCGTCTCACGCGTATATTATGCGCTTATTGGATATTTCCGGAGCGGACAATGCTTGATTATCTGCGTATACGCGATCTCGCGCTGATTGAAGATATGGAACTGGAGTTTTCTTCAGGTCTTAACGTGCTCACGGGGGAAACCGGAGCCGGAAAAAGCTTTATTCTCAAAGCGCTCGGTTTTCTTACGGGCGACCGCCTGAGTACCGATCTTGTGCGCCCCGGCAAGGAAAAGGCCACCGCCGAAGCAGCCTTTATTCTGCCGGACGGCGACGAAATACTGTTGCGGCGCGAACTGACCGCCGAAAGCGGACGCAGCCGTATTTTCCTGAACGATTCCATGGTTTCCCAGGACAAAATTCGCGAACTGCGTCCAGCGCTGCTGCTGCACACCAGCCAGCACGGGCAGCAACAGCTGCTTTCCCCTGCCTTTCAGGCCAGAATTCTGGATGCCTACATGGCGCAACCGGATTTGCTGGAAGAACGCGACGCGCTGCTCAAGGAATTGCGGGATACCGCCGCCCGCCGCGCCGAGCTGGAAGCCCGCGCCGCCACCCTTGCCGAAAAACGGGACGTGCTGGAATTCCAGCTACAGGAAATAGAAAAGGTAGATCCCCGGCCCGGCGAAGAAGAAGAGCTGGAAACCCGGCGCGCGGAACTGAAAAGCGCCATGGGCCGCCAGAAGTATCAGGAGGAAATCCTCACGCTTCTGCACGGCCAGGGCGGCTATGACGATGCGACAGGAATCCTGCGCGGACTGGAAAAGCTGGAACGCCTTCTCGGCGCATGGGCCGAAGACGACGAGAGCTTCGAGCCGGATCACACATCCCTTGTCGAACTTCTGACCGGCCTTGCGGATCTTGATTCCCGCTTGCGCCGCATGGGCAACCCGCAGAGCTTCGATGCCGAGCGCGAACGCATCGAGGCCCGTCTCTTTTCCCTTTCCCAGCTCAAGCGCAAACTGCGCCGCACCCTTGCGGAAATTCTCGGCCTGCGCGACGAAATTGCGGAAAACCTTTCCTTCCTTGATTCCTGCGCTCTGGATGCGAAAAAGCTGGCCCGCGAGGAAAGCGCAACCTGCGACAAGCTGGCGGCCCTGCTTTCCCGCCTGAACCCCGCCCGGCGCGAGGCTGCGGGCAAGCTTGCCCGTGCACTGGAAACAGAACTGCGTTCCCTTGGATTTTCCGAGCATATTGCCGTGGAGTTCGCTTTCTCGCCCCATTCCCTGTACCCCGGTCGCGACGACTGCGACGAGGCGAGGGCACGGCTGCTCTGGCGGCCCAACCCCGGCCAGCCCCCCCCAGCCCCTTGATAAAATCGCTTCCGGCGGGGAACTTTCCCGTTTTCTTCTGGCCCTTGTCCCGCTCCTCAGCAGCGGCACCGAGCAACCCGCCCTTATCTTTGATGAAGTGGATGCCGGGGTTGGCGGTCTGACCCTGAACAGCGTGGCCCAGAAGCTGGAAAAGCTGGCGGAAAAGCGTCAGGTTATCCTTATCACCCACTGGCCCCAGCTTGCCGCCAAGGCCGGCACCCATTTCCAGGTTACGAAGGAAGTGCGCGCGGGGGATACCTTTACCATCTGCCAACGCCTCGACGGGCCGAGCCGTCGCGCGGAGCTCATCCGTATGGCGGGCGGCGGCGATATAGGCAAGGCCCTTACCGACGAACTTCTGGCGTAAGAAGCCGCACGGCTCCCATGTGCACGACGACTCTCCATCAAAGTAAAACCCCTCCCGAACCTGCGTCCGGGAGGGGTTTTGCTTTCTTTCGTTAAAGAAAGCTCACGGCTTTTGGGAAAAACGCAGGGCGGGTACGCCGACTCCCCGTTCTTTTGCCTCGGCGGCCAAAGCGTCGTGTTCCGGCCGGATGTACTGTTCGCCTTCCACTTCGTACCGTTTGGCGGGAAGGGACTTTCCATCCTGCTCCACACTGCCCGCTTCACGGGGCAGAACCAGCCGTTCCATGGGGGCGCGGCGTATGCCCAGCGTGTGGGTATGCCGGAAAAAGGCGGCGATAACCCGCTCTTCATCCTCCGGGCGGCAAATGACGCGAAACGCGCCGCCGGGGCGGTTCTTCTTCATGATGCCGGGCAGCCACAGAACATCCAGCGCGCCGCTTTCCATCAGCCGGTCAAAGGCGGCACCCAGTTCCTCGCCGCTGAGGTGATCGATATGGCTTTCCAGAACAACCACTTCTTCACGTGTATGGGCTGTACTCACGCTCTTCTCCCGGTCAGCATTCTCATGGGGCTTCGCGCAACAGATTGTCCGGAAGCCCGAGCAAACAGTTTCAGGGGCAAAGTTCTAGTACCGCTTCCGCTCGGAAAAGCCACGCCCGATAACGTTGTAGGTATTTTCCATGATCAGGAAGGCCTTGTCGTCAATGGTGTACACAAGTTCTTCCAGGCGCTTCAGCTGATAGTTCTGCACCACGGTCAGAATAACATGCCGTTCGCGGTTGGTGTAGGCCCCCTTGGCGTAAAGGTAGGTCACGCCCTTGTGCATGCGTTCCATGATCTCGGCAGCGATTTTTTCGGAATTGTCCGAGATGATGATGACCATTTTGCGCTGGTTCACGACAGCCATGGAGTAGTCGAGAATACCGCTGTAAATGTAGACCATCACAATGGAATACAGGAGCGTATCAACCGGCATGTAGAACATGGCAAGCAGAAACAGCACCACGTTGAACATGAGGGAAAAGCCCCCCACCTTCAGGTTGTACTTCTGGTGCAGCACCATGGCCACAATGGTGAGGCCCCCGTCGCTGCCCAGAGAGCGCAGCATGATGGCAAGCCCGACCCCGCATACTGACCCGGACGCCACAGCGGCCAGCATGGGATCCGCCAGGGGCACCACCACGGTTATGAACTGGGCGGCAATGGTGGTGATGACCATGCCGTACAGGCTGTAGAAAAAGAAGCGGTGCGTCAGGGAAAACCACCCGAGCAGCAGCACGGGGATGTTCACCACCACATACCAGAAAGCCAGACTGAGCAGATCGGTCTGGTAAAAAAGCAACATGGCCGCACCGAAAAGACCGCCGGAAATGAACCCGTGCGGGACGGCAATGGCCTTGAGCCCAAATGAAAACAATATGCCGCCCACCGTGAGCAACATTATGTTCCATGGAATTGACATGGTTATACGGCGGGTATCAAATTGCGCCATGGCGCGGTCCTCCGGGCTTTGCTGAACTGTCATACCGGGGCTGGCTATAGCGCATCACCCGGCAAAGGTCCATGAGGAAAAGCGGCACGTGAAAAAGTGCACAGACGGCCCCTTTCTTCACGCGGAGCAGGAACCAAAAAAGGAGGTATTTTCTAACAAAATCTATAATACGCTGATATACATTACTATTTTTCAAAAGCTCCTGCTTGTGTATTGTTGACTTTTGGATTAGTGTCCCTAATCATATAATCGTTAATGTCGTGCAGACCAGCACGACAACAGGTATAGCAGACAGAACGGATAAAGCTTTCCGGTTACAGGGCGCCGGGAGTTTTGCGGTTTCAGACACAAGCCTTTACTGCAGTTTTTACAAGGAGTTTTCCATGGCCGAAATAACCTTCAATGGTAAAAATTTCGAAGTTGATGAAGACGGTTTCCTGCTTCGTTTTGACGACTGGACTCCCGACTGGATGGAATATGTGAAAGATTCCGAAGGCATCAGCGAAATCACCGAAGACCACCAGAAAGTGCTGGATTTCCTCCAGGACTACTACAAAAAGAACGGTATCGCCCCGATGGTGCGCATCCTTTCCAAGAACACCGGCTACAAGCTCAAGGAAGTGTACGAACTCTTCCCCTCCGGCCCCGGCAAGGGCGCCTGCAAAATGGCCGGTCTTCCCAAGCCCACCGGCTGCGTGTGATTCTTTTCCCCTGACCGGGAATCCGGGCCGCGTCTCGCAAGAGGCGCGGCCCGTTTTTTTTCGCGCAGGATGTATCTTTCAAAAACAGTTCCGGGCACCCGTTCCGCCGGGCGCAGGGTGAAAAACTGCGGGCAAAGGAAAAGCGAAAGCGCCGTCAGGGGTGATTGAACACTCTCCCCTGACGGCGCTTTTGACTCCACACGGAACGGGATGCCGTGATTAATGATGCAAATAGACGTCGAATTCGCCGAACAGTTTTGTCATGGATTCAAGACGTCCGGCAAGCTTGTCGCCGCTACGGTGCGTCAGGCCGACCAGCAGCGCTTCCAGCGCCAGAATAGCGGCACAGCGGCTGCGGAACACGCCGGGGCCTTCCGCATCCACCACAATGGGCACGCTGGCAAAGGCCAGGAGCGGTCCGGTGCGGCGTTCGGTAATAAGAATGCTTTCACACCCGGCCTGATGAAACACCTGCATGGTGTTGAGCGTAATCTTCGGGTAGCGGTCGTACGACAGCGTCAGGAGAACCGCATTGGACGGAATCTTCACAATCTTGTGCACGATGGTGGAAACATTCCCGTCAAGCACGGTGACGTTTTCGCGAAAATAATTCAGCAGCAGGGAAAAATAGTTGATCAGCCCTTCGGCGGATGCCGCACCCATCAGAAAAAGCGGACGGCTCTCATCCGCCAGCAGGTCGACGGCCTTCGCAAAATGCGCCCCGGAATGCAGGGCGCGCGTACGTTGCAGATTGCTGATGGCGGAATCAATGCTGGCGGTAAAAACATCCTGCGGCTCGGCCGCCTGGGCCTGTTCCCGCCGCATGCGGGAAAGACGTTGCAGCGGCGCGTCGATATGTTGCACCACCTCTTCTTTCAGCGTGCGGCTGAAATCATAAAAGCTCATGTACCCGAGACGCTGCACAAAACGCGTCACCGTCGCCTTGCCCACCCCCGCCTTGGCGCTGATCTCCGTAATATTGTCAAAAGCCAGCTGTGGATAATCCCGCTTGAAAATCTCCAGCAGCTTTTTCTCACTGGGGGTCGTTTCCGTGATCTGGGTCAGGCGCTGCATCAAGGTAGGCTTCGGCATAGAACTCCCTGCCCCGGGCTATTCCCCCAAGGCTTTTTCCCGCATCGCGGGCCATTGACGAATCGATAAAGTATAGCGGCAAGCCCCTTTTCGGGCAAGCGGCAAATCACGGGCGACATACGGAGGAAGCGGGATGCCTCCGCTTGCCTTCTCTCTTTTTCTTCCCCTTCCGCGCCGCTGAAACTGATTGCGGGGAGAGGCGGTTAACGGTACATTGCCCGCCATGAACACAGGTACTCCCAAACAGAAAAAGGCCCCGGATCAGGGCGCGGCGACGGATAAAACGGTTGCCGCCGGCGTTTCCGGCTTGCAAACGACGGACAAGGGCGCCAAGGGCGCTAAAGACGGCAAGGGGCGCGCGCCCCGCGAACTGCCGCCGCCCATACCGGAAGATCTGCCCCGCGTTTCGCTTCTGGGCCGTCCCAACGTGGGCAAATCCACGCTTTTCAACCGGCTGATCCGCAGCAACCGGGCCATAACCCACGACATGCCGGGGGTTACCCGCGACCGTATGGAAGGGCTGGCCCGCAGGGCGGGAGAACGCTCTTTCGTTATCATCGATACGGGCGGCATCACGCTGGATGCGCATGAAACGGTTTCCGAAGGCCCGGCGGGCATCAGGGGCTTTGAGGCGGAAATTCTGCGCCAGGCGGAAGACGCCATGGCCGAATCATCCGTGCTCTGTCTGGTGGTGGACGCCCGCGAAGGGCTTACGCCCTTTGACGAGCATTTGTCCGCCTTTATACGCCGGGCGGGCAAACCCGCCATTGTGGCCGTCAACAAGGTGGACGGCGCGGAAAACGCGGATACGCTGCTGGCGGAATTTTACAGTCTGGGGCTGCCGCTTGTCCCCTGCTCGGCCGCGCACGGCTTTAACGTGCGGGAACTGGAAGAGCAGTTGCGCGACCTCCTGCCCCCGGAAGAAGAACGCTTTGACGACGAAGAGGACGAGGACGGAGCCGGAAAAGACGCGGATATGTCTTCCATCCGCATTGCCATGCTGGGCCGCCCCAACGCGGGCAAGTCGTCTCTGGTCAACGCCCTTTCCGGGCTGAGCCGCATGATCGTAAGCGATGTGGCGGGCACCACGCGGGATAGCGTGGACGTTTCCGTCACCATGGACGGGGTGACCTATACCTTCGTGGATACGGCGGGTGTACGACGCCCGGCCAGAATTACCGACACGGTGGAAAAATACAGCGTCAACTCCTCCCTCAAGAGCACCACCAAGGCGCATGTGACGCTGCTGGTGCTGGACGGCCCCGGCGGGCTTACCCAGCAGGACAAGCGGCTTATCGAGCTGCTCAGCGAACGCATGACGGCCTTCATGGTGCTGGTGAACAAGAGTGACCTGATTCCGCCCGCGACCATGAAAGCGCTGGAGCGGGATTTCAAGGATGCGCTGGCCTTCTGCCCCCATGTGCCCCTGCTCTTTGTCTCGGCGCTCAAGGGGAAAAACCTGAAAAAGATTCTGCCGCTGGCCCTTTCCTTACGCAAGGAATGCTCCCGCCGGGTTCCCACCGGGGCGCTCAACCGGGCCTTTGAGGATATTTTGCAACGGCATCAGCCGCCTATCGTGAAACAGGCCAGAGCCAAATTCTATTATATGACCCAGGCGGAAAGCGAGCCGCCGACATTTGTCTTTTTCGTGAACGACGCGGACCGGGTGCTGGCTTCATACGCGCGCTACATTGAAAAATCCCTGCGCCGGGAATTCGGCATAACGCATGCCCCTGTGCGGGTGCGTTTTCGTTCTACCCACACGAAAAAGAGCAAGAAATAACACAGGATCGGGACGCGTTTCCGTTTTTCCGGCACCCCCGGCTGCCGGAAAACGAAAACGCGTCCCGCCTTTTTTTCGCCAGCCCCGCACTGCGGGCCATGCCGGAGAGTGACAATGGATCTTTCAACAAAACGCTGCTTCGTCTTCGACCTGGACGGCACCGTCTACCTTGGTGACCGCCCCATTCCCGGTACGGTGGATTTCATCCGGCGCAACGCCGGGCGCTTCGATATCTATTTCCTGACCAACAACACATCCAAAAATCTCGACGACTATGTCGCCAAGCTGCGGGGCATGGATGTGCCGGTAACGCTTGACCATATGATCTCCCCGCTCATTCCTCTGGCAGACCGGCTGGAACGTGAGGGCGTGAAGGAAATCTACCCGGTGGGCAACGCCAATTTCCGCAAGTACCTGCGGGACAGGCTCCCGGATCTGCGCTTCGGAACGTCCGAAGACTGCGGCGTCGTGGTTGTCGGCTACGATACGGAACTGACCTACGAAAAACTCAGTGAATCCTGCCTGCTGCTGCAACGCCCTTCCGTCCGTTTCTGGGCCACGCACCCCGACGCGGTCTGCCCTTCCCCCAGAGGCCCCCTGCCGGACACGGGCAGTTTCCTCGCTTTATACGAAGCCGCGACAGGCAGAAAACCCGAACTTGTTTTCGGCAAACCCAACCCCCTTGTGCTTGAGCCGCTCCTCCAGCGCTACGCGCCTTCGGAAATGGTCATGGTGGGGGACCGGCTGTATACGGACAAGCTCCTTGCCGAAAACGCGGGTATGGAATTCATCCTCGTCCTTTCCGGGGAAAGCCGCCGGGAAGATCTGCCTGCTCTCGAACGCCAGCCGGATCTGGTGCTGGACGACCTTGGGGGCCTTGACTGACTCTGCCTTTTTCGCGCATTCCAACAAAAAGAAGAGAGAGCGGCGCAGGCTGTGCCGCTCTCTCTTCTTTTTGAGCCATATTTCAGGGATACCCTGCCCTACGTCCCTGACGCCCATTGGGCAAGAGCGGCATCCAGATCCAGTCCGGGGCTGACAGTAAGGGGGGGCGCAAGCTCCATGCGGCACCAGGCTTCGCCATCACTGAAATAGAGGTGCATGGGCACGGACCCTTTATGTTTTTCCAGAAGCAGCCGCAGTTCATGCAGGCGTTCTTCCGTGACATGGGCGGGGGTCAGATCAAGGCATACCGGTTCCTCGTTCATGGAACAGGCTTCGCTGAGAGGGATGAGTTTCTGGCCCAGTAGTTTGATTTCGCGGGGCGCTTCCTCGTCCTCCTCATCCCCTGAATAGGAATCGCCGTTCTGCATGGAAACGCGGGCTTCAAGATACAGGGGCTGATCCGAAGCCAGCAGATCGCGATACATGGCGTAGGCTTCCGGGAAAAAGATGCATTCGCCGGAAGCGGTGAGGTCTTCTATCTGGCAGAAGGCCATCTTGAGCCCCTTCTTGGTAAGGAATTCCTTGACGTGCGTCACCAGTATGGCCGACTGCACCGGCGCTTCATTATAGAGTTCCCGGCAATCTTCCAGCGGTGTGAGCTGCTGGCGGATTATTTCTTTCCGGTACGGTTGCAGGGGATGGCTGGTGAGGTAAAAGCCGAGCGCTTCTTTTTCAAAACGGAGCTTGTCCGCATCCGCCCATTCCTCAATGCTTTCTTCCTCACAGGAAAAACCGATTCCCGGCACCGGCACGGCCACCGGTTGCGACACCATACTGAACAGGGAAACCTGGTTGGATTCCTTGTCCTTTTGCGCCTTCTGCGCCCGGGTCACCACAAGATCCACGGCAGAGGCCATGGCGGCGCGGGGCAGGTTCAGGCAATCGCACGCACCGCCCTTGATGAGATTTTCCAGCACCCGCTTGGTGACCTTGCGCAGGTTCACCCGCTGGCAAAGATCCAGAAGCGAGACAAAGGGGCCGCCCTCTTCCCGCGCTTCCACAATTTCCCGGATGGCTTCGTCACCCACGTTTTTCACGCCGCCAAGGCCGAAAATGACCGTTCCATCCCGCACCGTGAATTCGCGGCGGCTTTCCTGAATGGACGGGCGTTCCACAATGATATCCATATCCTTGCAGGCGGCCACGTATTTGAGGAGTTTATCCTGATTGCCCATTTCCGACGTCATCAGGGCGGCCATGAATTCGGATTTGTAGTGGGTTTTCAGGTAGGCGGTATGGTAGGAAATCACCGCGTAGGCTGCGGAGTGGGACTTGTTGAAGCCGTATTCCGCGAATTTTTCCATCAAGTCGAAAATGGCGTTGGCCTTTTCTTCATCAACATTGTTCGCCTGCGCCCCGGTCACGAACTTGGCCCGCTCGGCCGCCATGGCCGCCGGGTCTTTCTTGCCCATGGCCCGGCGCAGCAAGTCCGCGCCGCCCAGCGTGTAGTTCGCCACGATCTGGGCGATCTGCATCACCTGTTCCTGATAGACGATAACCCCGTAGGTATCCTTGAGGCAGGCTTCCAGACTGGGCAGGGGGTAGCTGACTTCCAGTTCCCCGTGCTTGCGTTTGATAAATTCATCAACCATCCCGGAATTGAGAGGGCCGGGACGGTACAGGGCCAGCATGGCGATGATATCTTCAAAGGCGGAGGGTTTGAGCATGCGCAGGTACTGACGCATGCCGGAGCCTTCCACCTGGAAAATCCCGTCGGTATCGCCGCTGGAATAGAGCTTGTAGGTATCAGGATCCGTAAAGGGCAGGCGATCCAGATCCGGCACTTCCTTGCCTTGCAGCTTGATGGCTTCCAGCGTGTCCGCGATAAGTGTCATGGTGCGCAGCCCCAGGAAGTCGAACTTTACCAGCCCGACTTTTTCGACATATTTCATGTCGTACTGGGTCACAACTTCGTCCCGCTTGCCGCGATACAGGGGGAGGTATTCATTCATGGGCTTGTCGGAAATGACAATCCCGGCGGCGTGCGTGGATGCGTGGCGGGAAAGCCCTTCCAGCCGCATGGAGACATCGAGCAGGCGTTTGATGGCCGGATCCGTATCGTACATCTTTTTCAGATCCGGTTCCGAATCCAGCGCCTTTTTGACCGTTATCTTGAGGTCGTTGGGAATGAGCTTGGCGATGATGTTCGTTTCCTGAAAACTCATGCCGAGCGCGCGCCCGACGTCCTTGACCACGGCCTTGGCCTTCATTTTCCCGAACGTCGTGATCTGGGCGACGGAATCCTTGCCGTAATGCTCCGTCACATAACGGATCACCTCGTGACGCTTGCGTTCGCAGAAGTCCACGTCAATATCGGGCATGCTGATCCGTTCGATATTGAGAAAGCGTTCAAAGAGCAGGTTGTAGGGGATGGGATCAAGGTTGGTGATGCGCAACGCCCAGGCCACCAGCGAACCGGCGGCGGAACCCCGCCCCGGCCCCACGGGCACGCCGTGGTCTTTGGCCCAGTTGATGAAATCCTGCACGATGAGGAAGTAGCCGGGAAAATCCATCTGGCAGATAACGTCCAGTTCGTACTCCAGACGTTTGCGATACAGCGCTTCGTCAATATCGTAGGTGAGTGCCTCTATCCGCTTGTCCAGACCGGCGCGGGCCATGCGGCAGAACTCTTTGGCCAGACGGGCCTTGTAGCGCTTCATGGCGGCTTCGGGGTCCGCATCCTGTACGTTTTCCGCCGTCAGAGCGCCTGCTTCCGCTGCGGCTCCCGCGCCATCTTCGGGTTCCGCCCCGTCATCCGGCAGGGTATAGACGGGAAAATGGTAATCCTTGAAGTTGAAGTTGTAGTCCTCGCACATCTCGTAGGCTATGCGGGCCGTGTTGGACAGGGCTTCCGGGGCGTACGCGAAGGATTTTTCCATTTCCTCCGGGCTTTTGTAGTACAGGTCTTTTGTTTCGAAACGCATGCGCTTCGCATCATCCACCTTGGCCTGGGTCTGGATGCAGAGCAGGATATCGTGGGCTTCCACGTCGCTTTTATCAAGGTAGTGACAGTCGTTGGTCGCGACCAGCGGCAAATCCAGATCCTTTGCCAGTTCCAGAACGCGCTCGTTGGTTTCATCCTGAATTTTCAGCCCGTTTTCCTGAATTTCCAGAAAGAACCTGTCCGGATAAATGTTCCTGTATTCCTCACACAGCTCTTTCGCCTTGCCCATGTCGCCCGCCTGGATCGCGCGGGGAATTTCCCCGGCCAGACAGGCGGAAAGCGCGATAATGCCTTCGGAGTATTGCGCCAGCAGTTTTTTATCCACCCGCGGGCGGTAGTGGAAACCGTACATGGCCCCGTGGCTGACCAGCTTGGCGAGGTTGTGATATCCGGCCAGGTTCTGGGCCAGCAGCACAAGGTGGTGACGTTTCCGCGCCAGCTCCGAACTTTTGTCTTCATGATCGTGGCAGACGTAAACTTCGCAGCCGATAATGGGGCGTATGCCCATATCTTTGGCGGCCACGTAAAAGGGCAGCGCCGCGTACAGGTTGCCGTGATCCGTCACGGACGCGGCGGCCATGCCGAAATCCTTGGTGCGGGCGCACAGATCCTTGAGGCGTATGGCCCCGTCCAGAAGGCTGTATTCCGAATGGCAATGCAAATGAACAAAATCAGACATGGTTTTGAGCTCACAAAAGGGGGGAAAGTTTTCAGGAGCAAAACAATAGCAGATAGCCCCTGACTCAGCAACGCATTGACAGGCGGCGGGAAGCGGGAGGAGCGGAGGGAAAGGCTACGCAAAAGGGGAAACGCCAGGCTTTCTTCGCACTATGGGGCTAAATCAGCGCCTTGAACAGTTCCACGGCCCGCTCGATAATGCTGTCGTCAAAATCGTATTCCGGGGTGTGGATGGCCGGGCGATCCCCGGAATGGAGCAGAAACAGAGCACCCTTTGCCGCCTTGAAAAAGTGCCCCACATCTTCGGATGCCCGCATGGGTTCCGGCATTTCGTACCGGGGGTAGCCGAGCTTTTTACACGCGGCCCGGATCGCGTCGGCGGCTTCGGGATGGTTGACGGTTTCCGGGAACACATCGCGAAAAGCAAGCTCCAGCGCCAATCCATCCCGTCGGGCAAAGTCCTGCGCGGCAGCGATGATACGGTCCGAAAGCCTCTGCATGTCCGCCTCCCGCTCACCACGGCAGGTCAGCAGGACGGAACCTTCCCCGGCGGCTATGCCGAAATTTTCACTTCCCAGCGCCACCTGAATCACGGTGCACCACACCGGGGCCGGGTAGGTTCCCGGCGCAGTCAGATCGGCGATAACCCGGATCAGGTCAGCCACGGCCAGAGCGGGGGTTTTCCCGGTTTCGGGCAGGCTGGCGTGGGCCGGAACGCCCGTGAAACGGAGTATCAGCCCCTGCGAAGCGCAGTTCATGGTCCCGGAACGAATGGCCACGGTGCCCCGTTCCAGACCGGCCATGTTGTGAAAGGCGAAGACTTCCGCAATGCCCTTTTCTTTCAGCAGCGCGGCGCATTCCTGCCCGCCCTGCCCTGTTTCTTCGGCGTGCTGGAAAATAAAGTATATATCCCGGTCCGCCGGGAGCTGTTCCGTTTCCAGCGCCAGCGCGGCCAGCGCGGCGCAATGGCCGTCGTGCCCGCATTTATGGGAAACGCCGGGAGTCGCGGACGCATAGGGAAGCGCGATAGTCTCATCCATGGCAATGGCGTCCATCTCGGCCCGGAAGGCGATGGGAGCCTTTGCGTCCCCGCCTTTCCTGAAGGCGAAGAACCAGGCTCCCCTGTCCGTAATCTCAAGGGAGCTATGCGCCCGCAAGAATTCCTGCAAGCGCCGTTTCGTCCGGATTTCATGGCCCGAAAGTTCAGGCATGGCATGCAGTTCGTGGCGCAATGCCGTGGCCAGTTCGAGAATATGGCTGTTCATGCTGTTTCACCTGCGTGACCGGAAAAATAATACGGCGAAGCGGTATCATGAAAGCCGCCGCGCCGGAACACTACCAGCGCGTGTCTATCATGAGGTCTTCCGAAAATACAGCCTGTCCCGGTCCTCCCTCTCGCACAGGCCCCCGGAAGGGCGATCCGGCTGCCATCGGCTTGCCTTCGCCTGGGGCTTGGCCTATTGTTGCCGAAATATTTTTCCGGGGACGATAATGCACGGTGCGACGGTCCATATACTCACAGTTACCTACAATGCGAAGCAGTGGCTTCCCGTCTGCTGCCATACGCGGGATGCACTGCCCGAAAACTGGCGCATGGTCGTTGTGGATAACGCATCCACCGACGGCACGACCGACGCGGTGGAAAAAGATTACCCGCACGTGCACCTGATACGGAGCCGGGAGAATCTGGGTTTCGGCAGGGCAAACAACCTCGGTCTGCGGGAAGCGCTGGAAAGCGGCGCGGACTACGTGTTCCTGCTCAATCAGGACGCCGAAATTTCCATTGACGGTCTGGCCGAACTTATACGCCTGCACGCGGCGCATCCCGAATGCCGCATCATCAGCCCGGTGCAGTATAACGGAGAAGGCAGCGCCCTGGATTATTCCTTTGCCCGCTTCTGCGCGGTCAACGGGCCGGAAATTCCGGTAGTTCCGGGCAGTCCGGCGCTTTCGCCTACCCCGGTAGCCGGGGGCGCTGCGCGTGATACGGCAGAACTGCTCTACGCCGACTGGGGCATTGCCGCCGGATGGCTTCTCCCCCGCGCCACCCTGCAGGAAATCGGCGGTTTCAACCCGCTGTTCTTCCATTATGGCGAAGATGAAGACTATGTGAACCGCGTGCGGTTTCATGGCGGTAAAATCGCCATAGCCCCCGCCGTTGCCATGCGCCACCACCGGACGGAAAAAGCCAAAAAAAAGACTCTGGATTCACGATTTCTCGACCGCCTCATTGAAATGGCCGATCCGGGCCGTCCCGCACTTTCTCCCCTGCGTGTCGCCCGCTATTTCGCGAACCCGGTGTTCAGGCAGCTTTGCAAGGGCAATACAGCCCTGGCCGCGTTTCTCGTGCGTTCCTGCCGCGAACTCATGCGGGGCGACGCCCCCGGTTCCGTCCGCGATACGATACGACGCAAAGGAGCGACGTTTCTATGAACGATACGGCAAGTTCCGGCGCGCTCGTTTCCATTATCATCCCCTGCTTCAACCAGGCGCACTATCTGAAAGAATCGGTCGCTTCCGCTCTGGCCCAGACCTATGGGAATATTGAAATCATCGTGGTGAACGACGGCTCCGACGACCCGGAATCCGTGGCTATTCTTGAAGGGTTCAGCGCGCCGAAAACCCGTGTCATCCATCAGGCGAACAAGGGGCGCGCCGGCGTGCGCAACACGGGCATTCTCGCCGCTAACGGGGAATATATTCTGCCGCTTGACGCCGACGATATGATTGAACCGGGCTATATCGCAAGGGCGCTCGACCTGATGCAGAAAGACCCGAAAATCGGCATCGTCACCTGCGGTGTACGATTTTTCGGTTCATCGGAAAAGGAATGGCAGTTACCCGACTGTACGATGGAAAACATGCTTGTAGAAAACTGCATCCATATAAGCTCGTTATTCCGTAAAGAGGATTGGAGAGCAGCTGGCGGATTCGACGAGCAATTACGCAGCATATACGAAGATTATGACTTCTGGCTTTCCATTCTTGAATCCGGAAAACAGGCCGTCAGGATTCCGGAACCAATGCTCCGGTACAGACGCCACGCCGAATCCCAGACGGAAAAACTCAGGAGACACCGTTTTTCCAAGGGGCTGGAGGAGAAACAGCAGGCTCTTGCCTATATTTTCGCCAAACATGGCGCGTTGTATACACACTATGCCCCGCTTGCAGCCGGACGCATCTATAACGCCCTGCAATTGCCCCGCCCCCGCCCCCGCCATATGGCGTTCAAAAAACGCACATACCGCCTGGAACATGCGCTCCTTCTGCTGCTGCGCCATGTTCCGGGATTGCAATCACACTGCGCCAAAAGGCTGGCCCGGATTCAGGAAAAGCTCGCGTACATTGCCCGTGTAGAGGCGCAGGAAACGCGATGAGCGCCGCTCGTGTTTTTTCCGGAGATACGGATGCCGCCCCATCTGCGGAACAGCCATGGAACGACGCGCATGAGCGGGTGCGCGAACTGGTCCGGGAACTGGCCCGGGAACTGGGGCCGCACCCCGAACGCTTTTTTTCCTACGCGCGCTCATATGACAGTGGAAACGCGGAGGAAGACCGCTACCTGCGCCTCAAGGAAGAACACAGCCTGAACGTACTCTTCGCCGCCGGACGGATCGCGGCGGAAGAACCCGTATTCACGCCTCCGGCCCTGCGCCGTGCCCTGCTCCTTGCCGCCCTGTATCACGATCTGGCCCGCTTTCCGCAATACGCCCGCTTCAAAACCTTCAGCGATCCGCGCTCGTTCAACCACGGGCATATGGCCAGCCGTGAAATAGGCAGGCTGAACCTGCTGGCTGACGAAAGCGTAGCCGTGGCCCGCATGGCACGGGCTGCTGTGGCGCTGCATAACCGTTTCAGCCTCCCCGCAGGAATTCCCGCCGACCTGCGCCGCGTAACCCAGGCACTGCGCGACGCGGACAAGCTGGATATCCTGCGCATCATGCATGACGCGCTACGCCCCGGCATCCCGGTGGATGCGACCATACTTCTGCACGTGGCGGATTCCTCCGACTTCACCCCGAAGATTCTTGAGGCAGTCAGAACACGCCGCATGGCCAGCTATACCGATTTGAAAACGAATACGGATTTTCGCCTGCTGCTCTGCGGCTGGTTCTATGACCTGACCTATCCGGCATCCCGGCGCATGGCGGTTGCTTCCGGCGTATACACGGAATTGACGGCACTGCTTCCCGACCACCCCGCCTTGAATAGCTTCGCGAAAAACTTCCATGCCGACCTCGAACGCGCCTGAAAAACTCCGGACCTCCACCCCGGCCTCTCCCAAAACAGGGAACGGTGCACAGGCCGGCCTGAACACCGGGGCGCATGCCGTGCATACTACCGGAACAATACCCCCTCACGAAAATCATGACGAATACGCGATAATCGCCCCGTGGTATGATCTGGTAACAGCGCGGCTGCTGCGTCCCGTGCGGCGGCGCATGGTCCGCCTGTGCCGGGAAAACGGCTGGGGGAATATGCTGGATATAGGCTGCGGCACGGGCGAGCTGCTGTCGCTGCTGCACGAGGAAGGAATAGGAGCGAGGGGTATAGACAACTCCCCCGCCATGCTGGCCGAAGCGCGGCGACGCCATCCGGGCATGAGCGGCCTCACGTTCGCCGGGCTTCCCGCGCCGTTCCCGGATGCGTCATTTGACGCGGTCATTCTTTCGCTGGTGCTGCATGAAAGCCGGGACGGGGGGCAGGCAGTGCTTCTGGAAGCCTTACGGCTTGCGCCACAGGTGATGATTCTGGAATGGCGCATGCCGGAAAGAAATATCGACTATCCGGGACAACTGATCACCCACAGTATTGAACGCCTGGCCGGAAAAGCGCACTACGCGCGGTTTCGGGCCTTCGCTCGCGCTGGCTGGCTGCGCGGACTGGCTTATGAAAACGCCGTTCGTCTGGTACGGGAAGAAGCCGTAGCGGGCGGGCTGCTCACGCTCGCCGTCGCGGAAAACGCCGTATAAACGTTCCACGGGTTCTCACCGCCCTTTCTCCAGCCCTTTTGCCTGAAGCGTTGCAGCAGAAGCCTCCCCGCCCGAAGCGGAAGGTTTTGCCTTGCCGTGCGCCCGAATGCCGTCAATGGAATAGAGCACGAGCGCCAGCCAGATACAGCCGAAAGCCAGCCCCTGGGCAAAGGAAAACGACTCGCCAAAAACAAAAACGCCGATGATAAGGGTAATGGTCGGCGAAAAATACTGCATGATGCCCACGGTCACCAGCGGGATGCGCCGCACGCCATGGGCGAACAGAAGCAACGGCAGGGTCGTCGCCACGCCCGCGCCGATCAGCAGCATATCCCGCCCGGTATGGGAACCGTTCAGGAAAGGAAACCCGTCCTTGACGCTCAAAAGGACCGCGATAAGCGCCGGAATGACCAGAATCGAGGTTTCGACAAAAAGACCGGGCAGGGATTCCACAGGGATAATCTTGCGCAGGATGCCGTATATCATGAAGCTGAAACCAAGCCCCAGCGCCACCCAGGGTACATAGCCCGTCATGACGATCTGCGCGGCCACGCCGATGAACGCCAGGCCAATCGCAATGTACTGCGCCCTGCGGGGCTTGTCTCCGAAAAACAGGATGCCCATCGCCACATTGAGCAGCGGCAGAATGTAGTAGCCCAGGCTTGTTTCCAGAACCCGCCCTTCGTTCACGGCCCAGATATACAGCAGCCAGTTCACGGCAAGGAACAGACTGCTCAGAATCATGATCCGGAAAACGCGCCAGTTCCGCACCGCCGCCATCGCCGCCTTCCAGCCCCCGAGCAGTATGGTAAGGGGCACAAGGAAAACAAAGCTCCACAAGACACGATGGCAAAAAATGAGTTCCGCCGGAACATCATCGAGAAGCCGCCAGTACAAGGGGAGCGAGCCCCACAACATGGACGAGCCCATCATGGCCATGATGCCGGAATAACGGCGTACAAAAGCAAAAGGCCCCGAGTCTGGGGCCGCTGCCTGTTCTGCGTGCACAGTGTGATCTGGCTGAGCTTTTTGCTCGGATACGGGGTCCAGACTCATGGGTTCCGTCCTGTGGCCGCACAGGCCGCGTTGATCTGTCGGGAAGTTCACCGGCAAAGGTATCGGCGCCTGTAACCGTATATCCCCCGTATGCCGGCGCATCCACAAAACGGCAGGCGGCAAAAAGCCGTCCAGCATTCAGCCTGACGGCAAAAAGGGGAGCATAAAAAATTCTCGCGGCGTACTGCGGCGCGTGCAACGCCGCAGTACGCCGCGCACCCGCTCAGGCGGGTGCGCAATTCCGGTTATTTACCGAAAGAGTTCGCGAACAGTTCTTCCACCGCGGCGCGGCCGTTCGCTTCCAGAAAGCGCGTGCCCGTGGCGGTGAAGAGTCTATGTCCGATAACGGGTTTGTTCTGGGGCAGCCAGCTGTCGTTTTCCCAGCGGAACCAGCCGTCGCGGTTCTGGTCGAACACGAGAAGGGGTTTGTTGCAGATCTTGGCGAATTCCGCGCCCCAGCCCGTGCCGCCGCGTACCGTGTTGTCTTCGAGAATCGCGCCCACCACGTACACTTCGTGGCCGCTGGTCACCTGCCAGCAAATGGACTGAAGCACTTTGCGGAAAATAGGAGCGCGGGTGTATTCGCGACGCAGCAGTTTGGAAACGTAGCTCAGGCTCACGTCCTTGAGGGCCAGTTCATCGCCGGTCAGCACGCGCACGCCGCGGGTCCGTTCCGTCTGGTGGCCGTCAAAACTGAAGTTCACTTCCTGAACGCCGTATTTTTCAGCCATGGAACCGAAAAAGGATTCGGTTCCGGGGGCGCCGCCGCTGAACAGGGTGCAATCGCCGGGAATAAGCATGGTATCCTCCAGATGGGACATTTCGGTTAATGATGTTCCGCTTTCGTCATACCCGAGAGACGCCGCAAAATCCAGTCCCGAAGGGGGCATCCGCCCGGACCTGCCCGGACCTGCCCGGATCTGCGTGAACGGGTCTGCGCGAACGGGCCTACGGCAAAGTAAAAATGGAGGCCTTCGTGATCACCACGGGCTGCTGCGGCACATTTTCATGAAAGCCGACAGTCCTGGTGGGCACAGCCTTGATTCTGTTCACCACATCAACGCCGTCAACCACCTTGCCGAACACCGCATAGCCCCAGCCCTGCGGGGAAGCGGAAGTATAGTTCAGAAAATCGTTGTTGGCGACGTTGATGAAAAACTGGTTTGTGGCGGAATGGGGGTCGGATGTCCGCGCCATGGCCACGGTATATACGGTGTTCTTCAGCCCGTTGGTCGCCTCGTTCCGTATTGCCGGGCGCGTCCCTTTCGGTTTCATGTTCGGCTCGAACCCGCCGCCCTGAATCATGAACCCGTTGATCACGCGGTGAAAAATCGTCCCGTCGTAGACTCCGTCCTGAACGTAGGCGAGAAAATTCTCGACAGTTTTCGGGGCCGCGTCAGGGTACAGTTCCAGCATGATTTCACCCATGCTGGTTTCCAGCTTGACGAGACTGCGTTTTCCGGCCTCGGCAGAATTGGCGGTCGCCGTTCCGGCGGCCAGCAGCAGACCGATAGCCAGGCAGAACACAAGTATTTTACGCATGTATGATCCTCCGAAGTGGTCTTGTTATTACATGGTCGCGATATCGCGAGCGAAATAGGCGATATTGTGGGAATGATCGCCTATGCGTTCCAGATTGCTGAGCACGTCGGCGAAAATGACGCCCCGTTCGGGGTCGCATTCCTGCCGGGTCAGACGGCCTATATGGTTGGCGCGATATTCCTGTTCCTTGCCGTCAATGGAATCTTCCAGTTCATGGATAACAGTATCCGCCAATTCCAGATTTTCATCAAGAATAGCGGCCAGGGCATAGCGGACGGCTGTTTCGGCGGTATCGAACATATCCCAGAACTCCACATCCGCCTGGGGAGAAAAATGCACACCGTTATCCTGCTTGAACACCGAGAGTTCCAGCAGGTTTTCCAGGTGGTCGCCTATACGCTCCAGATCCCCGGCGACACTGACGTACTTGCCCAATATCGAGGAGACTTCCTCGGAAACACGGCGCTGCCAGATGCCGGAAGCGTACTTTGATATGCCCCGGTTAATATTGTTAACGGCCTGTTCCTTCTCGTCAAACTCCGCGCGCACCTGATCGGAATACTGATCATAGCCCCGGCGCACGACGACCACCATATCCAGAATCACCTGTCCCATATGCCGCAGTTCATCCTTGACCGCCTCCACAGCGGCGGCCGGAGAAACGGCAATGAGTTTTTCATCCAGATACACGGGACCGGTATCGACCCGCTTTTCGTCCGACGGAACGATTTTCTTGATCAGGCGGGCGAAAGGCCGCGCAAAGGGGAGAAAGAGCAACGTGTTGATAACGTTGAACATCGTATGCGCATTCGCCAGCTGTCGCCCGATATCCGATGCGGAAAGCAGCACCGCCGATTTGAACAGCGGCATGGCGATCATAAAAATCAGCACGCCAATGGTATTGAACAGCACGTGCGCGGCGGCGGCCTGTTTGGCGGAACGGCTTGTTCCTATGGCAGCCAGCACCGCCGTGACGGTGGTGCCTATATTATCCCCGAGAATAATGGGAATGGCCATGTCTATGCTCAAAAGTCCCTGCGATGCCATGGCCATGGTCAGACCGATGGTCGCGGCGCTGGATTGCACCAGGATGGTGACCACGGTTCCGGCAATGACCCCGAATATGGGATTGCTGAGCGCCATGAACAGCTCCGGCCTGTCGCGCAGGAAGGTCATGCCGCCTTCCATGGTTTGCATACCGAGGAACACAAGCCCTATCCCCATAAGCGCGTGCCCGAAATACTTCAGACGCCTGCTGCCGCCGAACAAATATAAAAACGCTCCCAGAGCGATGAACGGGAGCGCGATATTTTTGATCTTGAAGGCAATGAGCTGAGCGGTTACCGTGGTGCCTATATTGGCGCCCATAATAACGCCGATGGCCTGACTGAGCATCATGAGCCCGGCATTGACGAAACTCACGGTCATGACGGTAACGCCGGTGGAACTCTGGATAAGCACCGTCACCACAGCACCCACCAGCACACCCCGGAATGGCGTTCTGGTCAGGGTGCCGATAAGCTGGCGCATCTTATCGCCCGCAAGACACTGCAGGGCGTCACTGAGAAGCTTGATACCGTAGAGAAAAAGACCGACTCCGGCGAGAACCTGGAGCGCATTTG
>JAJDHY010000109.1 GCA_030266385.1 Desulfovibrio sp. OttesenSCG-928-I05 | reverse complement strand
CGCCGTTACGCGCCGGAGCGGGCGCATTGCCGATTTGCCGTAAAAAGAGAAAAGCGCACTACGCCTTGATATCCGTGGTGTCCGCAGGGGCCGGGGTACCCGAAGCACCCTCCCCATCCCGCGCCTGCTCCCGCCGGAACCTCTCCCGCCCGTTGCGCACCAGAAGCGCCGCGCATTCCCGGGCATCCGCCTCATCACGGCGTTCGATGGCCTGGAGCAGGTTCATATGTTCCTGAAAGCCCATTTCCCATTCGCTGTTTGAAAACCGGAACCCGTAAAGGAAAAGCGGCTTCATCAGGTTGGCCATGGGCATGAGCAGAATATTATCCGTCTCTTCATAAATACTGATATGAAATTCCAGATCCAGGGTGAGCAGATCTTCCTGCAAAACGCCCTTGTCGATGCGTTCCAGCCTGTACAGGACATCATGCATTTCGCGGATGAATGCGTCGGAATGCCTGCGTGCCGTTGTCGCCGCCGCTTCCGGTTCCAGCAGCAGGCGCATGGCATAGAAATTTTCAAGCTGCCCGACCGCGTCGCTGCCAGATTCAAGATACAGGGAAAAAAGATCCCGGCTGAAAAAATTCCATTTGCCGCGCGGCAGAACATACGACCCGGCCTTTTTCCTGGGCCTGATCATTCCCAGAGCCTGCAAGCGTTTCTTGGCCTCACGCACCACGACCCGGCTCACGCCGAGCCGTTCGCACAGTTCTTCCTCATTGGGAAGATAGGCGCCTTCCGGGTATTCTCCCGTGATGATACGGCGCATCATATCCTGAGAAAGACTTTTGCTGAGGTATTCCATAGTACGCGAGGCTCCGTCCGAAATTTCTGAAAAAAAGCCGGAGGGACATCCGGTCCCCCCGGCTTTGCAGCGTTTTACCACTCAGCCACGGTGCCATCCTTGTGACGCCAGACAGGGTTGCGCCAGCGGTGGCCTTTCGCGGCCATTTCCCGCACCTTTTCCTCATTGACCTCGATACCGAGACCCGGCCCCTGCGGGATGGCCGCGTACCCGTCCTTGTAGTCAAAGACCGAGGAATCCACAAGATAATCCAGCAGATCCGTTCCCTGATTATAGTGGATGCCGAGACTCTGCTCCTGAATAAAGGCATTGTAGGTCGCGCCATCCAGTTGCAGGTTGGCGGCCAGCGCGATGGGACCGAGCGGGCAATGGAACGCCACGGCCACGTCATAGGCCTCCGCCATGGCGGCGATACGGAAGCATTCCGTAATCCCCCCCGCGTGGCAGGGATCGGGCTGAATGATATCCACGACGCGCGCTTCAAAGAGATGCTTGAAATCCTGCCGCGAGAACATGCGCTCTCCGGTGGCGATGGGAATGGCCGTATGGTTGGAAAGTTCCCGCAGACCGTCCAGATATTCCGGCAATACGGGTTCCTCAATGAACATGGGGCGATATTCTTCCAGCGCCTTGGCCAGCATCTTGGCCATGGGTTTATGCACCCGGCCGTGAAAATCCACGCCAATGCCCACATGGGGGCCGACGGCATCGCGCACTTCCGCGATACGGGCCACGGCGTCATCAATGCCCTTGTAGCTGTCCACTATTTGCAGTTCGTCCGTACCGTTCATTTTCACGGCGGTAAACCCGCGTTCCACAGCGGCTTTGGCGGCCCGGCCCACATCACCGGGTTTGTCGCCGCCTATCCAGGAATACACCCGGATGCTGTCCCGGCAGGGGCCGCCCAGCAGCGCGTGAATCGGCGCGTTATAGTATTTTCCCTTGATATCCCACAGGGCCTGGTCAATACCGGCCAGAGCGCTGGAAAGGATCACGCCGCCCCGGTAAAAGCCGCCCCGGTACAGCGTTTCCCAATGATCCATGATACGCAGCGGATCTTTGCCGATCAGGTAATCGGCCAGTTCCATGACCGCCTGTCTGGCCGTGGCGGTGCGGCCTTCGACCCCCGGTTCTCCCCAGCCGCATATGCCTTCATCCGTACTGATTTTCAGGAAAAGCCAGCGGGGTTCCACTTCAAAACATTCGAATTGCGTTATTTTCATAACTTTACCCTCAGGTTAGCGGCCGTACACAAGATCCGGCAGGAAGGTTACAAGCTTGGGTATGAACACCAGCAGGAACTGGCAGAAAAGCATGCTGAAAAGGAACGGCAGAACGTTTCTGGTCAGCTTGCCGATGCTTGTTCCTGTTATGCCCTGGGCCACGAAAAGGTTTACCCCGACGGGAGGCGTCAGCAAACCGAGTTCCGTCCCGATGACCAGGATAATGCCGAAGTGAATGGGCGACACCCCGAGCGACACAAGAATGGGAAGGAACAGCGGGGTGTAGATCAGAATCTGGGCGGCGGTTTCAATGAACATGCCCGTAAAGAAAATGAGCATGACGAAAATGCACAGGATAAGGGTCGGATCCGAAGTGTAGGCCAGAATGGCCTTGCCGATCATCTGCGGTATCTGCTGGATGGTAATGTACCGGGCAAAGGCCGTGGCAAAACCGAGGATGATAATAACGGTCCCCGTGGTCACGGCGGAGTTCACAAAAATCCTGGGCAGGTCTGAAATCCTGAGTTCCCTGTGGATGAAAAGCCCCACGACAAGGGCGTACACCACCGCCACCACGGCGGCTTCCGTCGGTGTAAAAAAGCCGCTGTAGATACCGCCGAGGATAATGACGGGGGTAAGCAGCGCCCAGATGGCGTCTTTCAGGGTTGAAAGCATGTGCTGCACGCTGAAGGCATTGCCTTCTCCCCTGTATCCACGACGTTTCGCCATGACATACACCGTGGCCATCAGCCCTGTACCGACGAGCAGACCGGGGATGAACCCGGCGGTGAAAATTTCACCGATGGATACTTCGGCGGTTACGGCGAAAATAATCATGGGGATGGACGGCGGGATAAGAATGCCCAGCGAACCGGATGACGCGGCGATAGCCCCGGCGAATTCCGGCGAATAGCCCTTGCGTACCATGGAAGGAATCATCATGGAACCGATAGCCGCCACAGTGGCCGGAGATGAACCGGATATGGCCGCAAAAAACATGCACGCGATAACCGTCACAATACCGAGCCCGCCCGCCATGTTGCCCACCAGACTGGAGGCGAAATTGACGAGCCGCCGGGAAAGCCCCCCGGTTTCCATAAGAAACCCGGTCAGGATAAACATGGGGATTGCGAGATAGGTATAGTTATCCAGCCCCGCAAAGCACATCTGCGCGATGAACTCCAGGGGGATGCCATCCCGGATGAGCGCGGCCATGATGCCGAACCCAATGCAGATGGCTATGGGGAACCCGAAAAAGATGGAGGCCACAAAAGCAAGCATCATTACGCCGAACGATTCCATTACATGCCTCCTTCAGTGGCCGGGCCTTCCGGGAGGCGGGCTTCGCGGACATCCTGAATGATACGGAAAAGAATACGGAAGGCCATCAGGATGAAGGTGAAAGGAATGATGAGGTAGAGATAGCCCATGTTCCATTGCAGCACAGGCGTCGTTGTGGTCATGCCTTCCACCGCCACAACCCATCCGGCGTGCGCGATGATGACGTTGAAAATCATCCAGATGACGTTGACCACAAGTTCCAGCTTCTTGCGCCAGGAAGCGGGAAGAAGCATATCAATAACTTCGACCCGCACGTGCCGTTTGCGCGCGATGGCGAGCGAGGCGGAAATATAGACCAGCGCGATAAACGCGTACCGCGAAAGTTCTTCCGTCCAGTCCAGCGCCATGTCGATGATACCGAAACGCGATACCACCTGGAGCACGCCGAAAATTATCAGCGCGCAAAACAGCGCCATGGCGATGGATTCTTCCAGCCTGTCCCATACCTTGAGCAGATGTTGCATAGTTCCTCCGAATGCAGAGCTACACCCCGGTCCGGACGGAAGCCGGGATTGCGCGAATATCGCCGCGCCGCGTTTCTTGCCGGGGAAGAAGCCTTTCCTCGCCGGAACGAAACGGCGGGGGAGAAAACTCCCCCGCACGCGGTATTACTTGCTTGCTTCCGCGATGGCTTCCACCAGTTCCTTGTAGAGCTGGGGATTGATCTTGGACGCTTCCTCGATAACCGTTTTGGTCGCGGTATCCTGAATGCGGGCGAATTCGGCGGGTTCCAGTTCCGTGATCGTCAGACCGGCGGCACGGATTTCTTCCAGCGCTTCCGCGTCGTCAGCGACCACGGCGTTACGCATATAATCGCGGGCGATGTGGGAGGCTTCCTGAAGGATCTGCTGCTGATCCGGGGTCAGGCCGTCATAGAACTTTTTGCCCACGACAAACACGATCCATTCGTACACGTGACGGGACAGGGTCAGATGTTTCTGGACTTCATACACCTTGTTGGACGTAATGTTCTTGAGGGGGTTTTCCTGCCCGTCAATAACGCCCTGTTGCAGGCCGGAGAACACTTCACTGAAAGCCATGGCCGTGGGGTTGGCGCCGAGCGAACGGAACACCGCGAGGTGCGAGGGGTTCTGCATGACGCGGATCTTGAGGCCCTTGAAATCTTCCAGTTTCGTGATGGGGCGCACGTTGTTTGTCACGTGGCGGTAGCCGAAGTCGCCAAAACCGAGGCCCACAAAACCGGCGGGTTCAAGCTTTTTCAACAGCGCTTCACCCCAGGGGCCGTCCACAACCTTGTCGGCTATTTCCTGGGTCGCGAAAAGGTACGGCAGACCGACAATGGTGAAATCCTTGACAAAGTTGCCAAGCACGGCGGGGCCAGGCAAGTTCATGTGTGCAACGCCCACCTTGATGGCTTCCAGCACTTCCTTGTCGTTACCGAGCTGGGTGGCGGGATACAGATCCACCAGAATTTCGCCGCCGGTTTTTTCTTCCACATACTTCTTGAATTCCTTCATGGCCCGCACTTCAAAGTGGCTTTCAGGAACCCCGAGACCCACTTTCATAGTTTTGGCCGCCTGGGCGGGCACGGCCGCAAAGGCCACGCCAAGGGCAAGAAACATGCAGATCAGGGATTTGAACTTCATTGTACGCCTCCGGTTGAATAGTGGTTTGTATTCACT
>JAJDHY010000107.1 GCA_030266385.1 Desulfovibrio sp. OttesenSCG-928-I05 | reverse complement strand
CATGGGCACTGGCGTGGACATCGGAACACGGGGGACGCTATGTGTTACGCGTTATGCGTAGATTTTCTGCATGACAAACGCCATGTTTTTTCCGAGGTTTACCATGGTGCGCATGCCCTCGGCATCGTTTTCCACATCTCCCGGTTGCAGCCCAAGGGCGAAGTTCCAGTAGCTCGAACAGGGGACAATCATCTGGTTGATGCCGAAAAAGGCCATCAACGCGCCGTAAACCTGCATGGCCCCGCCCCGGCGCACGGCAATAACCGGCGCGCCGACCTTGCGGGTCAAAAGGCCCCCGTTCGCCATGGCGACGTAGCCACCCCGATCGATAAGCGCTTTCATCTCCGTGTTAACGTTGGCAAAATACGTGGGGCTGCCCAGCAAAATGCCGTCCGCATCCCACATTCTTTCCAGCCACTCGTTCACGGGATCGTCCGTCTGGATACAGCGTTTGTCCTGTTTTTCCCTGCACTTGCCGCAGGCCAGACAGCCGCGCAGTTTCGTCCCGCCGATATGCACGACCTCGCCTTCTATGCCTTCATTACCCAATTCATCCAGCACCACGCGCAAAAGGCGCGATGTATTACCGTTTTTTCTGGGACTCGCATTAAATGCTACGACTTTCATACGGATACTCCTTTCCATTGCGCCATCGATATGGCGCTCGCCGTCTTATTGCGCTGCCAGCGCCTTTAATTTCTCGAAACTGTCGTCAATGCTGGAAGGATCCGCCACATCCTGCCGCAAGAACTGGTTGATGGACGGAACCAGCGCGATAGCCCGGTCAATATCGGGGTTCGCACCCTGCTGGTACGCGCCGATATTGACCATATCCTCCACCCGCTTATACGTGGCAAGCCCTCCGGTTACAATCCGGCCTGCCGCAATAACATCCTTGGGGCAAATATCCGAACGCAGACGGCTGATGGAACGCAACACGTCAATGGCCGGAAAATGCCCCTGGTCCGCCAGTTCCCGCGTCAGCACAATGTGCCCGTCAAGAATGGAACGCACCGAGTCGGCCACCGGTTCGTTAAAGTCGTCGCCATCCACCAGCACGGTATAAATGCCGGTAATGGTACCTTTGGCGCTACGCCCCGCCCGTTCCAGCAGTTTCGGCAGCTGCGCGAACACGGAAGGCGTATACCCGCGCGATGTCGGCGGTTCCCCTACCGACAGCCCCACTTCCCGCGAGGCCATGGCAAAACGCGTCACGGAATCCATCATGAACAGCACGTCCTTGCCCTGATCACGAAAATATTCCGCCACCGCCGTGGCGGCATAGGCCGCACGCATGCGGATCAGCGGGGATTGATCGGACGTCGCAATGACCAGCACGGAACGTTTCATGCCTTCCGGGCCAAGGTCTTTTTCCATAAATTCCAGAACTTCACGGCCCCGTTCGCCGATCAGCGCGATAACGTTGACGTCCGCCTTGGTGTACCGGGCCATCATGCCCATGAGCGTCGATTTGCCGACGCCGGAACCGGCCATGATCCCTACCCGCTGCCCCTTGCCCAGTGTCAAAAGACTGTTCACCGAACGCACCCCCACGTCCAGCGGGTCCGTTATGCGCGGACGGGAAAGCGGCGAAGGCGGGTCGTTATAAATGGGTATCATGTCGGAAAAAGCCAGTCGCAACCCTTCTTCCATAGGTTTTCCAAAGGCGTCAAAAGCCCTGCCCAACAGTTCATCCCCCACGGGAAATACCGGCGGCAAGCTGGAGTTGCGAATCAGGCTCCCCGGTTGCACGCCCCGCATGTCTCCATACGGCATGAACAAAAGCCGCCCGTCGCGGAACCCCACGACTTCCACGGCTATCCCTTCGGCGTTCGCGTCCGCCCCTTCCGGCAAGATATGACAGACGGCCCCGACCGGCGCGCGTAACCCGCCGCCTTCGGCCACCATGCCCACAACCTTGTCCACCTTGCCATAGGTGGCGACAGGGTTCAGCTGCTCCAGAAGTTTTTTTGTCCCTTTCGGGTCCATATGAGTGCCTCCGGCGGCTGGGGGGAAAGGGGAAACTTTTTGTAAAAAGTTTCCCCTTTCCCCCCAGACCCCCCTATCCTCTTCAAAAACTTTTGATAGGGGGGAGTCGTTATATGAAGTTTTTCCTGAGCACAACGTGGCGGGAAAACATCAGGTTTATATAGAACATAATGCGGCTTTCACCGCACTTGCTCATCCCTGGAAAGCCCCCATAGCTCCGCACACCAAGCGCGGCGAGGGCGAAGCCCGGAGCGCAGCGTGGTAAGCGCACTGTAATCGCCCCCCCTATCGGGGTGCAGGGGGTCACCCCCTGCCGAGGGATCCAAGGGGCTCGCAGCCCCTTGGCCCCCGGAGGGCCGCCGGAGGCACACCCCTCGCCCCGGCTACTCCGGCAAATGTAGCGTCGCCAAAATTTCGTCGACCATGGCTGCGCGTTTTTCCAGCCGGTTATCCACCAGAGAATCGTCGCTTTCCACCTTGAGACCGCCGGGATTGATGGAGGCGTCGGGACGCACGCTCCACGCTTTCAGGTCAGGGTACTTGTTCAGGGTGACGGCCACGATGTCGGCAATGGCGGGTTCGTCCTCGGGGTTCACGTGAATGACGAGATTCCGGCGGTTTTCCAGAGCGGCTACGGATTGGGTGAAAAGCGCGGCCAACAGCGCGGAGCGGTCTTCGCTCAAAGTCATGGCAATGCCCTTTTCCACGGCGATGCGCACGAGATCAATGAGTTCTTCCCGCCACGTGGCGGCGACGGCGGCGGATTGCCCCTGAATCACCTCAAGAACGGATGATACGGAATCAGCCATGGCGGCGCGAAATTCCTCAAGCTCGGCCTCGGCTTCGGCCAGACCTTCGGCGTACCCGCCCTCTTTTGCTGCGGCGCGGATAGCCTCGGCTTCCTGTTTTGCCTCGGCAATGATGCCGGCGGCTTTTTCCGTCGCCTTGGCGCGTACCCGTTCCAGATAGGCGGCCTCGTCTTCGCTGGTCCAATTGCGGCTGCGCTCCGATTCGACGGCCTCAAGGGTCAGGGTATTGAGGCCCATGTAAATATTGCCCCACTCCCTCTTCGGCTCGTCATCAGACGAAGACATCGCCGCCTCCTCTGCTGATGGCTACGCGGCCCTCGGCTTCGAGGCGGCGCACAACCTTGACGATATTCTGCTGCGCCGCTTCCACGTCGGAAAGACGCGTGGGTCCCATGATTTCCAGATCTTCCCGGATCATGGTGGCGGCCCGTTCGGACATGTTCTTGAAGAACAGTTCGCGGAGCTGTTCCTGCGCACCACGCAAGGACATGGTAAGGTCTTCGTTGGAAATTTCCTTGAGGATTTCGCGGATGGCGCGGTCGTCCAGATCCTTGACATCCTCGAACACGAACATGAGGTTGCGGATTTCTTCGGCCATCTGGGCGGACTGCTCTTCGATTTCGGAGAGCACTTCTTCCTCGGTGGCACGGTCCACGGCGTTGAGGATTTCGGCCACGGAAGCCACGCCGCCGACCTTTTTGCCTTCCTTGCCGCCCATGGCGATGAGCTGGCTTTGCAGAACTTTATCCACCGCCAGCAGCATATCTTCCGGTACCGCCTCAAGCTTGGCGAGACGGACAAGCACTTCCGTACGCACCCCGGCGGGCAGGGCCTGCAGCAGCGCGGCACCCTGATCGGTCTGCATGTGCCCGACAATAAGGGCCAGGGTCTGGGGGTGTTCGTTGCGCAGAATCTGGGCCAGCACGCGCGGGCTGACGTTATCCAGTTCGCGGAAAGGCGTCGGCCCGGCATCCAGACTGAGCATGTCACTGACGAATTTCGTCGTTTCCGCATCCACATGGTTTGACAGCAGCCGCTTGAGGGTGTCGGTTCCGCCGCGCACCATTTCCTGCCCGGTGATGAGGGCGTGGTGGTATTCGCGCAGAACTTCTTCGACAACAGTTTTGTCGATGGTGTCAATTTCCATGATGGCTTTGGAAACCGTCGCTATTTCCGGCCGTTCCATATGCTTGAAGACCTCGGCGGCAAAATTGTCGCCAAGGCTCAGCAGCAGGACAGCCGTTTTCTGTGCGCCGGTCAGTGACTTTGCATCGGTAACTGGGGGCACGCCGAGCTCCTCGTCAGGTTGGGATAGTACTAAAGCCGGGGAGCGTGAAGCTCCCCGGCGCATCCATTCGCTTATGCTGCTTTAGCGTTTTCCGGCGTTTTTAGCCAGCTTCTAATTATGCCCAGAGCCTGATCCATATTCTGCTCGCTGAGCTGGATGGCATGCGCTCTGATATCTTCGATCTTCTCAAGGGTGGCCAGGGCGTCGGCAGCTTCTTCATCGGTTTCTTCGATAAGGGCCAGGCGATCTTCACCGGAAGGCAGACCTTCCAGACCTTCAACCATTTCGCCTTCCACCTTGGGCCGGATCAGGGCCATGACCACGGGGCGGACAACCATGACCAGGAAGAGGAAGATAAGCAGCGCGTTGATCAGCGGCTTGCCGAGACGCAGGGCGTATTCGGTGATGACGTCGGCGAGGTTGCGTTCGGGCATCATATCAAGCTGTTCAAAGGCGATGCTGGAAACTTCGATAACGTCGCCGCGCGCCGCGTCAAACCCGACAGCGCTGGCGACCAGTTGACGGATCTGCTTGAGTTCTTCGTCGGAACGGGGGGTGAAAACGTTCTGTCCGGCTTCGTTCTTCGCATAGGTGCCGTCCACGATAACAGCCACGGTCAGGCGGTCGATGGCGCCGATCTGGCCGATGATATTCTGTTCTTCCTTGTTGATTTCAAAGTTGGAGGCGCGAGTTTCCGACGTGGAAGACTGGGTGCTGGTGGTGGCGCCCAGGCCGTCGCCACGGAAGTTGGCTTCGGGCACGCCGGATTCAACGTTGGCCATGTTCTGGGTGGTCTGCTCGGAACGCTGTTCGGAACGGAGCACCTGCACTTCGGGGTCATACAGTTCGCGGCGGATGGTCTTCTGGCTGAAATCAAGTTCCGCGTTAACCTTGGCAATAACGCGCCCGGCACCGACGACGGGCATGAGCAGTTCTTCGATGCGGCGTTCAAGGCCGCCCTGGGTGGCGTTCTTGTGGTCCATCTGGGTGCTGGAAAGCTGGAGAGCGCTTTCTTCATTGGGGGAGAAAAGCACCTTGCCCGCGGCATCGGCGATGGAAACGCGGCTCTTGTCCAGACCTTCGACAGCCATTGTCATAAGATTGACGATGGCGATGACGTCTTTCTGGTCCATCTTCTGGCCGGAAGCGATCTTGAGCACAACAGAGGCGGAAGGAGTTTGCTGCTCTTCAATAAAGAGGCTGCGCTGGGGAATCACAAGGTGTAC
>JAJDHY010000106.1 GCA_030266385.1 Desulfovibrio sp. OttesenSCG-928-I05 | reverse complement strand
CCCTCCATCCTTCCCCGCCCCTGATTCTTCCGAAGGTGATGGCGTCTGCGCCTTCCAGCGCAAGGTCCACCGCGTACAACCCGGCATTGAGAAGACGGCGGGATGCTTCTTCCGTCAGCACGGCGGGGTTCAGCGCAAGGGTCGGCTTGAACCCTTTCCGGGCGGCGTAGGCGATGCAGCGGTCAAACTGGGGGTGCAGCAGACTTTCACCCATGCCGTCGAGGGGGAGCGGCAGGTCCATGCCAGCGGGCGTGTCGGCGCGGTACTGGGTGATAACGGATTTGAAAAGGCCGAAATCCATGAACCCCTGTTTCCGGGTCATGGCATGGCTGCGCGGGCACATGATGCAGGTTCCCGCACATGTATTTGTCAGCTCAATACCGCTGATCGTATAGCTGTCCTGACGCTTCATGCACCATATCTCTCGGTCCGGATTTTCCGGTCTGTACCCGGGCGCCGTCCCAACCTCCGCAGGAAAGTATCACTGACAGAGGGCTTCGTTTGAACATCAAATTTATACCACGCGGGCAGTTTTGTTCCCTACAGAGAAAAGAAGACAGCAGGCCCCGGCTGATGCAAGGGATTCAGGGGAGAGAACGCGGCGCATTCTCTCCCCTGATCGCCGGAAATTCCGGGATTATGCCTTTTTTCTATCCCTGTTTGCGAATATCGCTGACGCGGACGGCTTTGCCTTCGGCCTTGGGGATGGAATTGGTCTGTACAAGTTCCACTTTGGGCGTGAACAGAATTTCGTCCCGCAAGCGGTGGGCGATGCGTTGCTGCAAGGCTTTCAGGGCGCGAACATCTTCCACGAAGTGATCGTCGCGCAATTCCACCTGCACCCGCACCTGATCCATACCGTCCGTTTCTTCCAGAACGATCAGGTAGTTCTGCCCCACTTCCGGGAAGGAAAGCAGCACCTGTTCCACCTGCATGGGGTAGAAGTTGCAGCCCTTGATAATCAGCATATCGTCCGCGCGGCCGAGGATACGGTCAATGCGGCGATGGACCCGCCCGCAGGGACAGGGGCCGGGAATGATTCGTGTCAGGTCGCTGGTGCGGTAGCGCAGGACGGGCATGCCTTTCCGGGACAGGGTGGTGAGCACAAGCTCCCCGACCTCGCCGTCGGGTACCGGTTCAAGGGTGCGGGGGTTGATGATTTCCAGCAAATAACAGTCTTCCCAGACGTGCATGCCGTTCTGGCCCAGGCACTCAAAGGCGACGCCCGGCCCGTTCATTTCCGAAAGGCCGTAGGAGTTGTATGCCTTGAGGCCGAGCAGGTATTCGATGCGCTGCCGCGCTTCTTCCGTATGCGGTTCCGCGCCGATAAGCGCGATGCGCGGCGGCAATTCCCTTGGATCCAGCCCCATTTCCTTCAGGACGCTCCCAAGGTAGAGCGCGTAGGAAGGAATGATATGCAGGGCGGTCACGTTCATATCCCGGATAAGCTTGATCTGGCGGCGGGTATTGCCCGCGCCTGAAGGAATGGTCAGACAGCCGAGGCGTTCCGCGCCCGCGTGGATGCCAAGCCCCCCGGTAAAGAGACCGTACCCGGCGATATTCTGGAACACGTCTTCTTTCCTGATGCCGATCATGTGCATGCAGCGGGCCATGAGATCCGCCCAGGTGTTGAGATCCGCCTTGGTATGGCAGATGGCAACCGGGCTGCCCGTGGTGCCGCTGGAAGCGTGCAGCCGGACCAGCTCAGCCTGGGGGACGGTGACGAAATCAAAGGGATAGCCACTACGCAGATCCGCCTTGGTGGTGAACGGAATATCCCGGATCGAGGCGAGAGACTGGATGGAATCCGGCCCCAGCCCCTGAGCGGCCATGCGTTTTCCGTAAAACGGAGAACGCATGGCTTGCTGCACGCTGATACGAAGGCGCGTCAACTGCGCCTTTTCGATCTCTTCGCGGGACCAGCCTTCAGCCGGATGGTAAAAGGTCATCGTCACAACTCCTTATATGTAGCCCATGCCGTGCAAAAGGCCGAAACACCCGGTTTGCGCCACATCGTCAAACGCGGCGGCCATCTGGCCCATGCCGCGCAGCAGATCCCGCTGCGGTCCGGTAATATACGCCGCCTTGAATCCTTCCGCTTCAGGGGGAAGCTCCACAAAAAGGCAACCCCGGCCCCCGGTGGCGATGACGCTTTCGCCGGGCAGCCAGCCGAGCCGGAAATCCGTGAAATCCTTGATACGCTGCTCTCTGTCAATACCGAAGGTCAAGTGTTCGTATACGCCGAACACACGTTCGCGGTAAACGAGAAAGGCCGTGATATGACTGTTACCCGCGTTGATCAGCAGCAGGCCTTCGCGGTGGCTCCTCTCGGCAATGGCGCGAACGCTCAATAATCCCAGCAGGGCGGCCGCGCCGGAATCGGCGACCGGCCCGCCTGTTACGGACTGGATGGCCGCCAATCTGGCCAGTCCGGCGGGGGCGGCGCTATGCATCAGCGTTTCCGCGGGCACGCCGTCTTTACCCGCGCGGAACAGTGTATCCCGCCAGACGCTCATGTTGCCGGGCGTTTCGCCTGATGCGCCGCCGAGATCTCTGGCCGCCACCGCGACCAGCAGGGGCAGTTCCAGCCCCGTGTGACGGCAGAGGGTTTTCCAGAACGAGAGGTCAACATCGCCGGTCCGTAACGGGGAACAGTTTTCGGGGCAGCTCTCTTCACGCGCGAGGGCGGCGGGCAGCGCCACGCCGTTTGCGGCAAAGGCGTCAGCCGTGGCGGGGTGCATGGCGGCGATCCGGCCCGCGTCAAGGTGCCGGGAAAGCGCCGGGATAAAACCGTCTCCCATGAGTGTGCCGTGCAGGTACACGCCAAGCCCCGCATCCGTCAGCGCGGCGATGCGCCGCGCAAGCAGCAGCGGGGGCGAAGGAAGCACCATACGGGGAATGTTGGCGGGAGTTTCGCCGCGCGTGAACAGAAGCGCGTCCTGAGTGCGGCTGCCTATATCGATGCAGAGTACCGAATCCGGGGCGGACGCCGAAAGTGCCGTTGTGCTCATTGGCACCTTTCTCCTGATAATATTTGGATAAAAGAAAAGTATACATCCTCACGGCGAGGTCCGCAACCGGCAAACGCGAACGGCGTTTACGCCTTACGAGGCATACTGTTGTTTTCCATCACAATTATGTGTCGAAAACACGCTGTTTCATAAAGACCCCGCAACACAGTTTCCGGTTCCCGGAGGGCTGCCGGAACTATTCTTTTATGACAGCCAGTTGACAGCGGCGCGTATTTCATTTTTACCTATCCGGATACTCACATCACATTTTACCGCGCCGAGCGCAGAGAACGGATTCACCATGAGCAACGTCCCTACCGCCAAAAACGCCCCGTCAGAGAACAGCCCCCGCGATTTTATCCGGGGTATCATTGACGAAGATCTGGCCACCGGCCGCTACACCCAGGTGCATACCCGTTTCCCGCCCGAGCCGAACGGCTATCTGCATATAGGCCACGCCAAGTCCATCTGCCTGAACTTCGGCGTCGCGAAGGAATACGGGGGCAAATGCAACCTGCGTTTCGACGACACCAACCCCACCAAGGAAGATACCGAGTACGTTGATTCCATCCGCGCGGACGTGCACTGGCTCGGTTTTGACTGGGAAGATCGCGAATTTTACGCTTCCGACTACTTCGGCAAGCTGTACGACTATGCCGTGCAGCTTATTGAAAAGGGCAAGGCCTATGTGGACGAGCTTTCCGCCGAACAGATCCGTGAATATCGCGGCACCTTGACCGAGCCGGGCAAGAACAGCCCCTGGCGCGACCGGCCCATTGAAGAAAGCCTTGATCTTTTCCGCCGCATGAAAGAAGGCGAATTTTCCGACGGTCAGTACGTGCTGCGGGCCAAAATCGACATGGCCGCTTCCAATGTGATCATGCGCGACCCGACCCTGTACCGGATTCGCCACGCGCATCACCACCGCACCGGGGATGCCTGGTGCATCTACCCCATGTACGATTTCGCGCACTGTCTTTCGGATTCCATTGAAGGCATCAGCCATTCCCTCTGCACGCTGGAATTTGAAAACAACCGCGAACTTTACGACTGGCTGCTCATAGAGCTTGGTACCTACCGCCCCACCCAGACGGAATTCGCCCGCCTGAACATCAACTATACCATTCTTTCCAAGCGCAAGCTCATCCAGCTTGTGACGGAAAAGCACGTCAGCGGCTGGGACGATCCGCGCATGCCGACCATCTGCGGCCTGCGCCGCAAGGGCTACCCGCCCGAAGCCCTCCGGGATTTCTGCGCCCGCGTGGGTATTTCCCGGGCTGCCGGAACCACTGTGGAATACCCCATGCTGGAATTCTGCGTGCGCGAAGCGTTGAACAAAACCTCGCCCCGCGTCATGGCCGTGCTTGAGCCGGTCAAGGTTGTTATCGAAAACTACCCCGAAGGGCAGGTGGAATGGTTCGACATGCCCTATTATCCGGCGGAAGCGGGCGACCCCCCTGCCGGGTACGAAGGCCCCCTGACCCGCAAGGTGCCGTTCTCCCGCGAACTGTTCATCGAACGTGATGATTTTCGCGAAGACGCGCCCAAGAAGTTCTTCCGGCTCGCTCCGGGCAAGGAAGTGCGGCTGCGCTACGCCTATTACATCACCTGCACGGGCGTCACCAAAGACGCTGACGGCAACATCAGCGAAATCCGCTGCACGTACGATCCCGAATCGCGAGGCGGCGGCACTCCCGACGGCCGCAAGGTCAAGGGCACCCTGCACTGGGTTGAAGCCAACCATGCCGTCCCCGCCGAAGTGCGTCTGTACGAGCATCTTTTCAACAAGGAAAATCCCGACGACTATCCTGAAGGCGGGAGTTTCCTCGACAACCTCAATCCCGATTCCCTGCGCGTTGTGACCGCGTCCTGCGAACCCGCCCTTGCCGACTACCCTGTCGGGCACATGATGCAGTTCGAGCGCCTCGGTTATTTCCGCATGGATGAAGATTCCCGCCCCGGCGCTCCCGTCTGCAACCGCACCGCCACCCTCAAGGACACCTGGGCCAAGATCGAAAAGAAAACAGAGGCGTAGCACGCCCACCTCTGCTATCAGGGTTTTGACAAGAAACAGAAATGTCCTCTCCGGGCCAACAGCTCGGGGAGGACATTTTTATTAGTGTGGGCTTTTCTTATTCCAGCCGTTCATCCGCCGCCCGTTCTCGCTTTATGCATCTCCCCCCCCTATGCGTCCAAAAAGGCCAGCCGGAGGCATTACGCACGTTCACTCCGCGTCAGCACCCGGCAATGGGACAGGTGAGAGCGAAGACCGCGAAGCCACAAAAATTTCCGCGCGAAAAGGC
>JAJDHY010000105.1 GCA_030266385.1 Desulfovibrio sp. OttesenSCG-928-I05 | reverse complement strand
GTAGGTCTGCAACGCGGTTTCCCAGTCCATGCCCTTCTGGACGATACCGATCAGGATGCCGCCGATGATGTTGATCATCGTGATAAGGATGGAGGCGTTGACGTCCCCCTGCACGAACTTGCCCGCACCGTCCATGGCGCCGTAAAAGTCGGCCTGCTTCTGCATGGCGTGGCGGCGGGCCGTGGCTTCGGCTTCGTCGATAAGCCCCGCATTCAGGTCCGCCTCAATGGCCATCTGCTTGCCGGGCATGGCGTCCAGGGTGAAACGGGCCGCCACTTCCGCGATACGCGTTGTACCGGTGGTGATGACCATCTTGTTCAGCAGGAAGAGAATCAGAAAAATGACAGCGCCGATGATGTAGCTGCCGCCCACCACGAATTCCCCGAACGCCTGAATAACGTCGCCCGCCGCGTCCGTGCCCGAATCCCCGTTCATGAGGATGAGGCGGGTGGATGCCACGTTCAGCGCGAGGCGCATCAGGGTTGTGACCAGAAGGAGCGAGGGGAAAATCGAAAATTCAAGGGGCGAGAGGATGAACATCGACGTGACGAGAACCAGCAGCGACGCCGAGATGGAGAGCGAGAGCATGAGATCCATCAGGAACGTCGGGATGGGAATCATCATGACGAAGAGAATGACCACAACGCCGCCGGCGAGGAAAAAATCCCCCTGGCGGGCGAAACGCTGGTAATCGACTCTGGGCATAGCGCCTTGTTTTGCTGTCATGATTTTGTCATCCCTTTGTCCGGCAGGTGGCGGAACCGTCAATTATTTGGATCTGGCGACATTCTGCACCGGGTTCTTCCGGGGCTTGGTTTTCCAGACGTGGGCCAGTACGGCGGCCGTGGCCTGGTACAGATCCTCCGGAATCATATCCCCTATTTCCACCTGACTATACAAAGCCCGTGCCAATGGCTTGTTCTCCTGAATGGGCACGCCGTTTTCCCTTGCTATTTCCCGTATTCTGAACGCCACCTTGTCCGCGCCCTTGGCCACGACCAGCGGGGCCGGGGCTTCCATGGTGTTGTAGCGGATAGCCACCGCGAAGTGGGTGGGGTTGGTGATAACCACGTCCGCCTTGGGCACTTCCTGCATCATGCGGCGCATGGACATCTGCATCATTTTCTTGCGCTGCTGGGATTTGACGCGTGGATCGCCTTCGGCCTGCTTGCGTTCGTCCTTGACTTCGTCCTTGGTCATCTTGAGGTTTTCGCCGTAGTCCCACTTGGTATAGAAATAATCCACCGTGGCGATGATGGTCATGGGAACCAGAGCGTACATCACCATCTTCCATCCCATGGAAAGCAGGTAGGTGATAAGCGAGGCGGCGTCGGTATAATACAGATCGATAAAATGGGGGGCTTCTGCCTTGACGACCAGCCAGGGCGCGACGCCGATGCAAATGGCCAGAGCGAGGCTTTTCAGCAGGCGGGTAAAGGTGCCGAGCGAGAAGAACATGCGCTTTATCCCGTTAATCGGGTTGAATTTCTTGAGCTTGGGTTTCAGGGGTTTCCAGGTGAAGTTCTTCCCGACCTGTTTGCGCAGGACAAGGTAGGTGGCAAGCCCGATGAAAAACATGAACGGCAGCAGCATTCCGGCCAGTTGCTGCGCGATATTGCGGAACATGGCGACAACTTCGCTGTCCGTGGGGTTGAAAGTCAGGATGGCGGTGGAAAAATAGTGGCGCATGATACCCGAAAGCTCACGACCGATATAGTTCATCCAGAAATACAGGCCGACCATGCCCGCCATGATGACGGCGGTCTTGGTGACTTCCTGCGATTTGTGGACGTTACCCTCTTTGCGTGATTTGTTTATTCGCTTTGGGGTAGCCTGTTCTGTTTTGCTCGGGTCTTTTTGCGCCATGACCTATCCCTGTTACTGCAAACCGGGGCTTCCCAGCCGCAGGAGATTGGTGAACATGGGGCCCATCTCGATGATGAACTCTTCAATATGCTTCCCGAGAATGGTGAAGATCAACCCCATGAAAAAGAAGCCCACCGCTATTTTCAGCGGCATGCCGAGCATGATCAGGTTCATTTGGGGAGCCGCACGCGCCATGAGGGCGAGAGCCAGCTCAATAAGGAAAAGGGCGGCCAGTACCGGCGCCACCACTTTGACGGCCAGAATAAACATGCCGCCGGAAAGGCGCAGAATATCCATCAGCACCGGCGGACGGAAGAAAAATTCGCCCGGCGGGATGAGTTTGAACGTGGCGGTAAGCGCCCGCAGCAATACCAGGTGACCGTCCAGAACCAGGAAGATCATGAGGGTCACCATGTACAGAAGGTGCGAGGTGATGCTGATCTGCCCGCCGCCTGCCGGGTCGGCCACCTGCACCATGGTGAAACCCATCTGGAACCCCAGCATCTGCCCGCCGGTCTGTATGCCCGCGAACACGAAGTGCACACTGAGGCCCATCATCAGACCCACCAGCAGTTCAGAGAGCAGCAAGAGGGCAATGCCGAAAGGATGGGCGGGAAAATACGAGCCGTCAAAGGACAGGTGCGGCCAGAGCGCGAAGGTCAGCACCAGACAGAGCGCACCCTTTACCTGCACGGGAATGTATTCTCCGCCGTAAAACGGGAGCAGGAACAGGATAAGGCTCACCCGGAAAAGGGTGAGCAGGAAGCTCATGAAGAGCGCGGGATCCATGGCGAATATCTGTTCCATGGCGGGGTATTAGCAATATTCATTCCTTACTGCAAAAATAATATATATTACTATGGTTATGGCGCGGGGTTATGCCACCGTGTTGTTTTTCTGACGCGGGAGTGGAAGGCCGGGCCGGGCCGGATAAGGCGAAGCGCTCTTGCCAGAGCCGCTAGCTTCTGGCACGATTACCGGCCTGGAGGATATATGGAATATCTGCCGATCAAACGGGCGCTTTTCAGCGTAACGGATAAGGAAGGGCTTGTTCCCTTCGCGACGTTTCTGGCGGAGGCGGGTGTGGCGCTGGTTTCCACGGGCGGCACACATGCTGCTCTTTCGGCTGCCGGACTTCCCGTAACCCAGGTCAGCGAAGTGACGGGTTTTCCGGAAATACTGGGCGGACGGGTGAAAACCCTGAACCCGCGCATTCACGGCGGCATTCTTGCAGACAAGGATGACCCGGCCCATATGGCGACGTTAGCGGAACACGGCATTGAAACTTTTGATCTCGTCTGCGTGAACCTCTATAACTTCGCCTCCATCAAGGACAAGGGCCTTTCGGACCGTGACGCCATCGAGGAAATCGACATCGGCGGCCCCTGTCTGTTGCGGGCTTCCGCCAAGAACTTTCATTCCATGCTGGTTGTCCCGGCCGTCCGGTATTATGAGTTGATCAAGGACGAGCTTGCCCGGAACGGCATGCGCGCGCCGCTCCCTCTGCGCCGGGAAATGGCCATGCAGACCTTTGCGGTGACGGCTTCTTACGACAAGATGATCACGGAGTATTTCGCGCGCTAACGCGGGGTGCGGACCGGGATAGGTGAGACAATATGCCTGGATGCGCTTGTCACGTGTGTCCGCGCTGTTGCAAGCAGGGTGTTTTTCCCTTGAGCGACAAGGAAAAAGTAGCTTTGTTAGTTTTTTTGAAAATTCCCTGTTGACGCGAACACCATTCTTGCGTAAACAATCAAACGCGCCGAATGACGGCGTAAATTCCCCGGTAGCTCAATCGGCAGAGCGGGTGACTGTTAATCACTAGGTCGGCGGTTCAACCCCGTCCCGGGGAGCCAGAGAAATCAGAGGCTTACGAGAAATCGTAAGCCTCTTTTTCGTTTTTATTTGCCTTATTGCCCCAATTTTGCTCCACTTGCTCCAACGACTGCTCCACTGTAGAAGAAATTTCAATTGAAGAAGATGATGTTTCTCGTTTTTTATATTATTTTTTGAAAAAATATTTCAATAGCGCAATTCAGGTAACAGGTTGCATACATGATGATATGCGAGAATTTGAATGGTACCTTGAACACAACCTGTACACATATGAATCTGTGAACAATATGATTGATGCTATCAGAACGGCTACGGATATGCTCGTTAACGATTTTGATAACCCTGCGTTATCCGCGTTGAAGGAGCGCCTTAACCTGTCCCGCCCAATTTTCGAGGCGCACGTCCCCACTGAGGAGGAGGGTGCAGGCAGCGCTGACGTGCTGAAGGATAATATAGAAGTAATTCTTGATTTTTATGAACGCTTTTGCCGGCGTATGGAACTGATGATGGAACATTCGCCGCAGTATGCCTTTATCTCTTTCATGGGGCCATAAGACAACTTCCCGCACTATGATAGCGCCATTTCTTCGAGGCTATATACATCCCTACTTTTGTGTATACATTGTATTGACACAAGGTGCATGGACACCTATTCTCTCCTAAAAAGAGGAGAGCGCCATGACCGCGACAGCATCCATAAATCTGCGTATTTCCGATGCGGAAAAAGCGCTGATCGATCAGGCAGCCCAGAGCATGGGGAAGAGCCGGACGGCATTCATTCTTGAGAACACACTCCGTGTGGCCGAAGAAGTCATTCTTGACCGGACGCGCTTCACGCTAGACAGCGAGCAGTGGGCACAGTTGCATATAGCCTTGGGCAATCCGCCTTCTGAGGATCAGGTGCGTGGTCTGAGCAAGATTTTCACCGCCCAGGCTCCTTGGCAGAAACAATGACCATGGAACTTTCCGCTCCTGCTCCGCTGACCCTCGCGCACAATACTGCCCTGTTCTCCTGCGGAGAGCCTGTCCTGGACGACTGGCTGCGAGGGCGGGCAGTAAAAAACGAAACGTCCGGCGCAACCCGTACCTACGTCGTCTGTTCCGGCGACGAGGTTGTCGGTTATTACTCTCTGGCTGTTGGAAGCATCGAGCACAAGTTCACGCCGGGCAATATCCGCCGTAATATGCCCCAGCCCGTCCCGGTGATGCTTCTCGCCCGGCTGGCGGTTGACCGGCGCTACGCCGGACGAAATATCGGCACCGGCATGCTTCGGGATGCCCTGCTGCGAACACTCCAGGCGGCGGACATCGCAGGCATCCGCGCCATGCTCGTGCATGCGCTGCATGAAAAAGCCGCCGTTTTTTACCGTGATCGGGGATTTGTCGCTTCACCGTTTGATCCGCTCGTACTCTTTCTTGCGCTTGATCATGTTAGGCGTCTTTTGGCCGAGGCATGAGTCGGATATGGGTGTTGCTCCACTTGCTCCAATTTTGCTCCAATCAGGGTGAAAAAGCATGAAATTTCATATACGTGCGTATACTTTCAAAACTATACAATTTCAAATGTTTAAATCGTATTATGCTAAAATAATTACAGTTTATAGGTAACTGTTAATCACTAGGTCGGCGGTTCAACCCCGTCCCGGGGACCAGGAAAGACAAGGGCTTACGAGAAATC
>JAJDHY010000108.1 GCA_030266385.1 Desulfovibrio sp. OttesenSCG-928-I05 | reverse complement strand
ACGAGCAGCAGGAAGAGCTTGTCACCGAAAAAGTCGGCGCCATCATCGCGGCCACGGGCTACGATCTTGTGGACTGGAAAGTCTACGGCGAATACGGCGCGGGACGCTACCCGGACGTGATCACCTCGCTCCAGTACGAACGCATGCTCTCCGCTTCCGGCCCCACGGGCGGGCACGTCACACGCCCTTCCGACGGGAAGGAACCCAAGAACATCGTGTTCATCCAGTGCGTCGGGTCCCGCGATCCGTCCATCGGACGGCCCTACTGTTCCGGGTTCTGCTGCATGTACACGGCCAAACAGGCCATTCTGACCAAAGACCATATCCCGGATTCCCAAAGCTACGTGTTCTATATGGACATCCGCTCTCCCGGCAAGGGCTATGACGAATTCACCCGCCGGGTGCAGGAAGAATACGGGGCGCAGTACATACGCGGCCGCGTTTCCATGATCTACCCCAAGAAACAGGCCGACGGGAGCGAAAAGCTCATCGTGCGCGGGGCCGATACCCTCATGGGCGCACAGGTTGAAGTCGAAGCCGATCTCGTGGTTCTGGCCGTCGGGGCGGAAGCCGCCCACGGTGCGCCGCAGCTCGCGGAAAACCTGCGTATCTCCTACGATTCCTTCGGGTTTTTCATGGAAGGTCACGTCAAGCTCAAGCCCGTGGAAACCAATACCGCCGGGGTGTTCCTTGCCGGAGCCTGTCAGGGCCTCAAGGATATCCCCGCGTCCGTCGCCCAGGGCAGCGCCGCTGCCGCCAAGGCGCTGGGTCTGCTTTCCAGGGAAACCCTTGAGAGCGATCCCCAGACCGCCATGGTGACCATCAACCGTTGCGTGGGCTGCGGCAAATGCATCAATGTCTGCCCCTTCCAGGCCATCAAGGAAATAGATTTCCGGGGTCAGAAGAAGGCCGAAGTCATCGAGGCCGTATGCCAGGGTTGCGGGCTGTGCAACGCCACCTGTCCGCAGGGGGCCATTCAGCTCTCGCATTTCACGGATAACCAGATACTTGCCGAGGTGGAGGCCTTATGTCGGTGCTGATAGGCAAAGAACGCCGCATCATCGGGTTTTTGTGCAACTGGTGCTCCTACGGGGGCGCGGATACCGCCGGGGTCGGACGCTTCACCCAGCCTACGGACCTGCGTATCATCCGCGTACCGTGTACCGGACGCATCAACCCGCTTTTCGTTATCAAGTCGCTTCTTGGCGGCGCGGACGGCGTGCTGGTTTCCGGCTGCCACCCCCGCGACTGCCACTATGCGGAAGGCAACTTCTACGCCCGCCGTCGGCTCGAGATGTGCAAACAGCTCCTGCCCGCCGTCGGCATAGATTCCCGCCGTTTCGAATATACCTGGGTCTCCGCGTCCGAAGGCCAGCGCTGGCAACAGGTCGTCACGGCCTTTACCGAACAGATCCACGCCCTGCCCCCGATCCCGCGCATTGCGGAATCGCCGGATCTTGGTGTGCTGGAACAGTGCGGGTAATAAACGAATGCCTCCGGCAGGAGAAAATATATGTCGATACAAGCGCAATTACGCGATGCGATTTTGAAAGTGCTGCCTGACGTTGAATGCGTCATAGGCTGGGGTCCGGGACCGGATCCGTTACGGAACGCGCCGCTTTTCATGAAGACGCCCGACGATGTCGAGCGTTTCGAGGCGGGCCCCTTGTCCGTAAGCAATCTGGCGGTCTTTCTGCAAGAATATAAAGGCAACAAGGTCGGGATCGTGGTCAAGGGCTGCGATTCGCGTTCCGTGGTTCAGATGCTGGCGGAAAAGCTGATCAACCGCGAAGACGTGGTGATTATCGGTTACCCCTGTGAAGGGGTGCTGGACGCGGCCAAGATCGTGACGAAACTGGGCTTGCCCCAGGAAGCGCTGGAAGCGGGCATGGTCGCCAAGCTCGAGCTTGAAGGCGAAAGCGTCACAGTCACGGCCCGGGGCAAGACCACGGAACTGGCGATCAAGGATGTGACTGCGACGAAATGTTCCATCTGCCGCTATCCCAACGCGGTTCTCAGCGACGAGTTTGTCGGGGAAAAGCGCGAAGGGCTGGAAGACAGCTACGGCGACGTGGACAAGTTCCTGGCCATGTCGGAAGAAGAGCGCTTCCGGTTCTGGGAAAAGGAAATGGAACGCTGCATCCGCTGCTACGCCTGCCGCAACGCCTGCCCGCTCTGCGTGTGCAAGGATCATTGCGTGGCCACCAGCCGGGATCCGCATTGGCTGACCCAGGCCGACAGCCCGCGTGATAAATTGTTCTTCCAGCTCATCCACGCGACGCACCTTGCGGGCCGCTGTACGGGATGCGGGGAATGCGCGCGCGCCTGTCCGGTGAACATCCCTGTGGGGCTTTTCAAGCGTTTCATGAACAGGGCAACGGAAAAGCTGTTCAGTTTCCAGGGCGGGGTAGACCCCGAGGCCACGCCTCCCTTGCAGACCTTCAAGCTTGAGGAACCCACCATTCAAGAGAGGAACTGGAAATGAGCGCCGCCAAGTTCATAGCCCATACTGACGTTCCGGCGTGGCTGGCCGAACTGGCCGCTTCCATGCGGGTCATCGCGCCCGTGACCGAAGGCGGCAACGTCCTGTACCGGGAATTCGATTCAGCAACGAACGGGGTGGAACTGAACCGCAAGCCCACGGAATCCGCCAAACACGTGCTCTTTCCCCGGTCCGAGGCCCTGTTCACGTTCCGGAAAGAGCCCGTTCCTTTCGCCCCGGACAGTCTTGATCCCGCCACGGAAGAAGACAGCCCCGCGCCCCGGATGACCCTGACCCAGCCGGAAGCCCCGAAACCCACGGTGGTATTCGGCATGCTCTGCTGCGACGCGGGCGGGGTGACGACCTTTGACCCGGTTTACGGCGGCCGCTATCAGGATCCCTACTATCTGCAAAAACGCGAAGCCACCGTGCTGATCGCGAAAGCGTGCAACGAGCCGCTCAAGACCTGTTTCTGCACCTGGGTGGGCAGCGATCCTGCCAATAAGCGGGATGCGGATATTCTGGCCACGGACTTTGGAAACGGTCTGTACCTTGAAGCGCTGACGGAACGGGCCGAGCGCGTTCTGGGTTCGAAACTGCTGCAGGACGCCCCCGCGAACGCCGAAGCGAAAGCAGAGGCGCTGCACGCAGCCGCGCGGGAAGCCATTGGCGAGGTGCCCAGCCTTGAGGGGATCGACAACACGCTCACCACCCTGTTTGACGAGCGTGATTTCTGGTGGTCCCATTCCGCGCCGTGTCTGGCGTGCGGCATCTGCACGAACCTCTGTCCCACCTGTCATTGTTTCACCATTACGGATGAAAAGGCCAGCGGAGCCGGGGTGCGTTTGCGGTCCTGGGATACGTGCATGGCCGCGCTGTACACACTGGAAGCCAGCGGGCACAACCCGCGCGGGCAGAAAGCCGCACGGCTGCGCAACCGCGTCGGGCACAAATTTTCCTATTTCCTGAAGAACAACAACGGCCGCATTTCCTGTCAGGGATGCGGGCGCTGCATAAAGAGCTGCCCTTCCAGCGTGGATATCCGCCGCATTGTGCTGGATGCCATGAAGAAGGGCTGTGCCGTGAAGGAGGCCGCCAATGGCTAAAGCCGCTTCTCCCAAAAACGGGCCCTCCAGAAAGGCCACGGCAGTGAGCATCGAATCGCATGCGGCTGACGTGAAAAAGGTCGCCGATTCCGCACCTGCCGCCCCTGCCACGTCCCCCGCGTCCCCCGCGTCCCCTCCATCAGGCGGGCCGGAAGCCCACGGGGCTATCCCCGTGCTGACGCCGGGCGCGCACAACCCGTATCTGCCCTATGTGGCCACGGTCCGGGAAGTGATCAAGGAAACCCATAATATCATGACCTTCCGCGTCACTCTGGACGACGAAGAGGTCTGGAATTCGTTCCACTTCGAGCCGGGGCAGGTGGGTCAGCTTTCGCTTTTCGGCGCGGGCGAGGCCACCTTTGTCATCAACTCCCCGCCCACGCGCATGGATTATCTGCAATTCAGCGTCATGCGGGCCGGGGAAGTCACCGCCGCCCTGCATGGTTTGCGGGCCGGGGACAAGGTCGGCGTGCGCGCGCCGCTCGGCAACCATTTCCCTTACAATGACATGAAGGGGAAGGATATTGTGCTGATCGGCGGCGGCATAGGCATGGCGCCCATCCGCACGCTTCTCTATTACCTGCTGGACAACCGCAAGGATTATGGCACGATCACCCTGCTGTACGGGGCGCGTTCCCCGCAGGATATGGCGTACTCTTACGAGTTGCCCGACTGGTTGTCCCGCGAGGATCTTGATTGCGTGCTGACCATCGACCGCGAGGCCGAAGGCTGGGAGCACAGGGTCGGGCTTATCCCCAACGTGCTGCTGGAGATGAACCCCTCTCCCAAGAACGCCGTGGCCGTCTGCTGCGGGCCTCCCATCATGATCAAGTTCACGATGGAAGCGCTGGCCAAGCTCAACTTCGCGCCCGAGCAGGTCATCACCACGCTGGAACGCCGCATGAAGTGCGGCATCGGCATCTGCGGCCGCTGCAACATAGGGGAGAAATACGTCTGCGTAGACGGCCCCGTGTTCACTTCCGCCGAACTCAAAGCTCTGCCGAACGAACTGTAACATCAGGCGACGAACAGCGAACAACAGCCCGGATTGCCCCATTCAGTCCGGGCTGTTGTGCCATTCTCGATTGCCGGAAACGGTACCCGCCCGCAATTTCAATGCGGTAAGTCAGAAGAGGAGTGTCAATGCATAACTCTGATTATTGGAAAAATTTCTTTAGTGACAAGATTGAACATGCCTTTATTTGCGGGTGCGGCCATTCAGGTACATCGCTGCTATTGGCAATTTTGTCTCACCACTCAAGAATTTATGGAATCCCGAGTGAGACAGAGCTGCTATTGTCCAAGAATGGCTACTTATTATACAAAGTCTCCGAGAGCTATGCGATAGAACATAAAAAACAATTTCTGCTTGAAAAAACGCCAAGGCACGTACGTCACTTGGATACTATCCTCAATCATATCCCAAAATCATATGTAATAATTATGTTCAGAAACCCGTTGGATACCATTGGGTCTCTCAAAAGAAGGGGATATAATTTTTTGGCTGCTGCAGAAAGGTATATTTTTGACAATAATGCAGCACTACAATATAAAGATCATCCAAAAGTATTAACAGTAAAATATGAAGATATGATAGAATCGCCACAAAATATATTACAACAAATTTGTAAATTCTTAAACATAGCATATGAAGAGCAAATTTTTGAATATTATAAATCGCCTATCAATTATTTTGGAGCGCATGAA
>JAJDHY010000103.1 GCA_030266385.1 Desulfovibrio sp. OttesenSCG-928-I05 | reverse complement strand
TCGTGCAAGAACATTCCACTTCCGGCGTCAGTCCGTTCCGCGCAGAGCGCCCCCTGCGGAAAGCAGGAGCGCCGCCATCATGCCCGCGTAGCTGAATAGTGTATTCCCGCTCACGGCGGCAATCAGCCCCAGCCCGCCTCCCACAAGGACGGCGGCAAGGCTCCAGCGTCCGTTCAGCCGCCGTTTTCCGTGCAGTATCAAGCCCACAAACACCGGCACCACCACGCCGCAGGCAAAAACATCATACGCCATGAGCAGATAGCCCAGAATGCCTTTGCCCGTCAGGCTGACCAGGGCACCCGCCAGACCGAGTCCGATCACGCAGAAACGGCCTGTACCGGCATCACGCCTGCCCAGCAGATCGAAACTGAGCACTGTAGCCGCCGTCACCAGACAGGAATCCGCTGACGACACAATGGCGCTGATCAGGGCAAAGGAAACCACCAGCCGCATCCAGTCAGGCATACCGCCCGCCAGAATGGCCGGAAGCACATCATCCGGCCCCGTGCCCGGCGCGACAAGCCCCCGGCAGGCCAGCCCCACCGCCACAATCAGCCCCGCGCAGAGCATGATTCCGGCCGCGCCCACCAGACCGCCCAGCCGTGCGCTGCACGCGTCTCGCGCCGAGAGCATCCGGCCGAAGAGCATGGGGCACACCACGTAATTGGCGCCCACAATGACAAGGTAATACAGAAAATCCGACGCCGGAAAGGCATCGTTCACCGCTTCAGGGGAAACGGCACGCGACCAGCCGGGGTTCCGGGAGCTGACCCAGCACAGCATAGCCGCGAGGCAGGCCACCAGCACCAGTGCCTGTACCCGGTCGGCACGCATGATGGCGGCCTGTCCGCCCAGAGTGTGCAGACCGATCAGCAGCATCCCCACGGCAAGACATGCTTCCGGCCCCAGCCCGGTCAGCGGGCCGAGCACCCGGCCCAGCGCGACGAACTGCGCCGCCAGAATGGCTGTCCAGGCCAGCACGATGAGCAGCGACATGGCCGGACGGGCCGAAAGCCCGAGCAGGGATTCCGCCATGTGAGGAAGCGTGTACGCGCCGCTTTCCCGCACCTTTCCGGCCAGCACGAAGGACAGCAGAACCAGCCCCGCCGCGCCGGACCCGAGCCACCAGAAGGCGGGAGTGCCCACGGTAAAAGCAAGGCCGATCATGCCAATGGTGGCGGAAGCACCCACGCAGGAAACAATGATGGAAAAACCTACCGCCAAAGGCCCGGCGGCACGGTTGTTCACAAAAAAAGCCAACGCGCCCCGTCCGAGACGTCCCGGCGCGGGAGTACGGCCCGGCCCAGATCCTGATCCGTCGCCTGATCCGTCTCCTGCCCCGCCTCGCCACAGCGGTCCCAGACCGCTCCAGACAAGCAGCAGACCGTACAGAACAAGCAGCGCTATTTCCATGCGCCCTCGCGCAGCGCCCCGGCAATGGCGGCGCACAGGGTCATGATTTCCTCGTCCCGAATGACATAGGGCGGCATGACGTACATAAGTTGCCCAAAAGGCCGTATCCACACGCCGTGGCGTTCGGCAAAATACTGCTGCACCCGCTCCGTATCGACCGGGCGGTCCATTTCCACCACGCCGATGGCTCCCAGCACGCGCACATCCGCCACGCCCTCTTCCCCGGCGCAGGGGGCAAGGCCTTCGCGCAGGCGCTGTTCAATCCGGGCGACATCCTGCTTCCAGTTTCCGTTTGCCAGCAGGTCCAGACTCGCCCCGGCCACGGCACAGGCCAGCGGGTTGGCCATGAAGGTCGGCCCGTGCATGAGCACGCCCCCCCCGGCGGAAATGCCGCGCGCGACGTCGCCGGAAGCCAGCGTCGCTGCCAGCGTCATGACGCCGCCCGTCAGCCCCTTGCCCAGACACAGGATATCAGGCGAGATTCCGGCATGTTCACAGGCGAAGAGTTTGCCCGTGCGACCGAATCCCGTCGCTATTTCATCCAGAATGAGCAGACAGTCATGTTCCGTACACAGTTCCCGCACCCGCCGCAGGTAGCGGGGATGATAAAACCACATGCCGCCCGCGCCCTGCACGACAGGTTCCAGAATGAGAGCGGCCACACACGCGCCTTCCGCATCCAGCAGCGCTTCCAGCGCGGCGCTTGACGATTCGTCATAGGGCGCGTCAAAACGGCAGGCGGGGCGCGGGGCGAACAGTTGCCGTGGCAGAACGCCGGAAAAAAGGCTGTGCATCCCGGTTTCCGGGTCACACACGCTCATGGCCCCCATGGTGTCGCCATGGTAGCCGCCGCGCACCGTGAGCAGTTTGTTCTTTCCGGGCTTTCCGGCAGCCTGCTGGTATTGCAGGGCCATTTTCAGGGCGACTTCCACCGCCACGGAACCGGAATCCGCAAAAAACACATGCTCCAGCCCGGCAGGAGCCATGCCCAGCAGACGGCGAGCCAGAGCTACCGCCGGTTCATGGGTAAGGCCGCCGAACATGACGTGGGGCATGCTGGCCGCCTGCTCACGCAATGCCGCCATAAGCGCCGGATGCCGGTAGCCGTGTATGGCGCACCACCACGAAGCCATGCCGTCAATCAGTTCGCGCCCGTCCCGCAGACGAATGCGTACCCCCTGCGTGCTGACGGCCTCCCGGCAGGCAAGGGGATGCAGCGCCGACGTGTATGGATGCCAGATATGCTCGCGGTCAAAGACGATCAGGGCCGCATCGCGTGTTCGCTCCTCCTCCCGTGTTTCCGCCGGGGCGCGTCCAGCGCCGGGGGAATCGCTTTCCGGCAGTCCCACCAGCACGGGAGCAAGCGCCCGCGCGGCTTCGCTCCATGCGGTATTCCGCGATGCGCTATCCGCTGCGCCCAAACCTTCGAGAAACGGCAGTTCCGCCAGACAGGAACTCCGGCCCAGCGCCGTAATGATATCCCGGTTATCCCGGCGGATGGCACGGGCGACGTCATGGTCACCGGCGGCCCCGCCCGGCTGCGGGATGCAGTCCGTCAGGATGAAGCCGGGGGAAGGGATGCCCCGCGCCCGGATCAGTTCCAGACTGAGCAGCGCGTGGTTCACGCCCCCCAGACGGTTGGCGGCAACGAGCAGCAGCGGCCAGCCGAGCAGGGAAAAAACATCGCACAGGGTTTCCTCTTCGTTCAGGGGCGTGAGCAGTCCGCCCGCCCCTTCCACCAGCACCAGATCAGCCGGGTTCGCCGCCGTCAGTTCGCGCACGCCCCGCGCAAGCGCCGCCGCATCAAGGACCGCGCCTTCCCGCCGCGCCGCCAGATGCGGCGAACAGGCGGCATCGAACAGAACCAGCGTCTTTGCTACGGCGTGCGGCGCGGCATCCCGGTACACGAGCAGGTCCGGCGCGTCTCTGCCCATATCTCCGGTGGATACAGCCCCGGTCTGCACGGGCTTGATGACAAGAACCGAAAGTCCCGCATCTGCCCCGGCCCGTGCCAGCGCGGCGGTAACCACCGTCTTGCCCGCGTCGGTGTCTGTTCCGGTTATGCAGCAGAATCTAGGCATGCCGTACCCCCAGGACATCCAGTAGTTCCATATCCCGCGCAAAGGCATTGCCCTTGGCGGTAAGGTAATCCCCCACCATGATACCGTTCGCGCCAAAGGGAAACGCCGTTCTGTCCCATTCACCCAGGGTCCGGCCCCGGCCGCCGCAGAGCACGATATCCCTGCCGGGATGCAGAATCCTGAAGAGCGCGACAATGCCAAGCCCTTCCTGCGCTTCCAGCGGGCGGGTTTCGCCCAGCCGGGTGCCCGCGACGGGCATGAGGAAATTGACGGGAATGGAATCCACATCCAGTTCCCGCAGCGTCACGGCCAGTTCGATGCGCTGCTCCCAGCTTTCGCCCATCCCGAAAAGTCCGCCGGAACACAGCTCCAGCCCCGCTTCACGGGCGGCGTGCAGGGTGGCGATACGGCCTTCGTAGGCATGGCTGCTGCAAATGGCGGGATAAAACGAGCGGGCCGTTTCAAGATTATGATGGTAGCGCGTGAAGCCCGCTTCGCGCAGACGCCGGGCCTTGGCCGCATCCAGCATGCCCAGCGACGCGCACAGGGCTATGGGAAAGGTATCCCGTATCCGCCGCGCCGCCGCGCAGATACGGTCGATTTCCCGCTCCGACGGTGCCGCGCCGCTGGTGACTATGCCCATGCGCCGCACGCCGTGTTCCGAAAGGATACGCGCCCTTTCCAGCATGGCTTCTTCCGGAACCAGAGGATAGACCGGGGTGCCGCACTCGTGGTAGCGTGATTGTGCGCAAAAGGCGCAGTCTTCGCCGCAACGGCCGGATTTGGCGTTGAGTATGCCGCAGGCAAAGGGCGCGGGCGCGGCAGCGGAAGGCGCGGCGACATTGGCGGCCAGGGCGGCCTCCACGATATCGCGCAAACTGGCGGGCAGAAGCGGCGTCAGGGCAAGTGCTTCACGTGCGCTCACCTCGCGGCCTTCCCGCAGGGCGCGACGGATAGTTTTTACCGGGTCGGGCATGGGATTCTCCTTCGGACTTTTCGTAGAGAATCACTCCTGTATTGTCAACTTTCTATTTTGAAAAAAGGTTTACAATTGAACAAGCCTCTTCCTCTTTTTCCCGCGCCCGCAGCGCCCCCACAGAGCGCGCCTGCCCGGACCCGTATTCTGGAAATCCTTGCGGGCACGGCGGGCTGGCGTTCCGGCGAAGATATTTCCGCCGCGCTGGGCATAAGCCGTGCCGCCGTAGCAAAACATGTGGCGGCCCTGCGCGCCGACGGACATGCCATCGACGCCGCGACCCGGCGCGGGTATATGCTGCGTGTTCTGCGCGAAAGGCTGGATGGCGATGATCTGGCGGCACGCCTCGGTACGCGGCGTTTCGGGAAACAGGGCTGGCGCATTCTGGAAGAGACGGAATCCACCAATCTGGATGCCGCCGCGCTGGCACGTTCCGGAACCTTTACGGAAGGATATGTGGTGTTCGCGGAACGCCAGAGCGCCGGGCGCGGGCGCAAGGGAAACAGCTGGCTTTCCCTGCCGCGCGGCGTGCAGTTTTCCGTCCTGCTCCGCCCCGACGCAGCCCACTGGAACGCGGAAGACATGACCGCTGTCGGCGCCCGTGCCGTTGCGGCGGCAGTGCGGGAATGCTGCGGGCTGGACGCTGTTTTCAAGCAGCCCAACGATGTTTTTGTCAACGGCAGGAAGCTGTCCGGGGTGCTGGTGGAAACGGCCATGCGCGGCACGGAGCCGGAATGGGCGGTTCTCGGCATTGGCTGCAACGTCAATGCGCTGCCCGAAGATTTTCCGGCGGAAAGCGCGGGGCGCTTCACCTCTCTGCTCGGCGAGACTGGAGTCGTTCAGGATCGCGCCCGCCTGCTGATCGCCATCCTCGAAAAGCTTGAACAGGGCTACGATGCCATGCAGGCAGGAGAACGCGAACCCTTCGCTAACTGAACAGGCCGAAAATGCACCCAATACGGCAGCGCCCCCCGGAGGGTCCGTCCTCGGGGT
>JAJDHY010000104.1 GCA_030266385.1 Desulfovibrio sp. OttesenSCG-928-I05 | reverse complement strand
TGTTTCCGTGATGACGGTATCAAATTTCGTGAACGGCAAGTTCGGTATGATGGGCGAGAAAACGCGTGGGAAAATCCAGGCCGTGCTGGAGGAAATGCCCTACAGGCCGCACAGCAGCGCCCGCAATCTCCGGCTTTCCCGGTATTTTTCCGTCGGGCAGGTGGTTGTGGATGAATCGCCCTTTTTCATGACGCGGCGGGTTATCGGCAGCATCATGGCGGGTTTGGCGCAGGAACTGAACGGCAACGGCTATTCCCTGACAGTGCAGCGCGTGCCCGGCAAGGCCGATGCGGATGTCGCGCCCGTTCTCAGGAACCAGCTTACCGACGGGCTCTGCGTCATGCTTTCCGGTTCGTATCAGCAGCAGGAAGCGCTGCTTGATTTTTTCTGCTCCCTCGGCCAGCCCCTTGTATTGCTGCAAAAGGCCCTGCCTTCCCCGCGTGAGGATGTGTGCGTTGTACGAATGAATGAGCGCAACGGCGGGGTTATTCTGGCGGAATTGCTGGTCTCAAAGGGCGCGAAGCGCCTTTTGATGATGACGTCCGCCGTGGCCTGGCCTTCGCTGGATGAGCGGGTTTCCGGAGTGCAGGAAGTGGTGCTCGGCAGTGGCGGCGGGGTGGTGCTGGAACTTTTACCCGTCCCGGAATCTTCCCCGGACGTGCGGCGTTGTATTGATGAGTATCTGGATGCCGTCCCTCTGCCCGACGCCATCATTGCCGCCAACGACCAGATCGCGCTGATCGCCATGGAGCGGATACGGGCGCGCGGGCTTCGCCTGCCCGGCGATATCATGCTGGCCGCTTTTGAGGCCCACGACCCCTGGAATTATGTGGACAGCGTCTGTACCACCATCCGTCTGCCCGCTTTTGAGCTGGGTATGGCGGCGGGCACCGCGCTGCTTGAGCGCTTCCGGAGCGGGGCTTTCGCGGAAAGTGATATCGTTTTGCCTGTTACGCTATGCGAGCATAGTGGAACGACGGGCTGACGCCATTTCGCCCGGCTCCGCCGGGCCGGGTGGCCTGATGAAACGAATCTGATGCAACGGGCGGATCGGCACGAAACCGGTCCGCCCGAATTGTTCCCGCTCAGCTCTTGTCGCGCAGATCCTGCATCAGTTTATCCAGCCGCGAGGCCTGGGTAATGATATCCCGCAGAATGTCGGATGAACTGGACATGCCTGCTATGGTGGATTGGGCCACGCTGTTGACTTCCCGCAGGGATGTGGTGATGCCTTCGCTGTGCCGTACCAGATCCGCCGCGGAATCCGCGATGCGGTTTACCTGATCCGCGTTTTCGTCGGACAGGGAGACGATGCTGCGCATGGCTTCGCCGGAATTTTCGGCCATGTCGGTGGCGCGGTGCACGGCTGTGTACGTTTTTTCCATGATTTGCAGGTTCTGTTCGGCGGAATTCTGGATGCTGGTGACGGCCTGGGATACTTCCCGCGTCGCCTGCATGGTTTTTTCGGCCAGCTTGCGTACTTCATCGGCCACAACCGCGAAGCCGCGTCCCGCTTCCCCGGCGCGGGCCGCTTCAATGGCGGCGTTCAGCGCCAGCAGGTTTGTCTGGTCCGCAATATCCGAAATCGTTTCGATAATACGGTTGATGCCGTCGGCCTGCCGTTCCAGTCCGGACATGGCTTCCTGCATGGCGTCCGCCGCTTCGTTGACCTGGGCGTTGGCCTCTATGGCGTCGCGCACCCGCTCTTCGCCGTTCTGGGCCTGCTGCCTGGCCGCTTCCACCCGTTTCGCGGCTTCGCTCGTGCCCTGCGTGATCTCGCCGAAACGGGTCATCATTTCGCTGATGGCCTCATCCGCCTGCCGCAGCAGTGCGTACTGATGTTCCGCACCGTGCGATACGCGTGTGCTTTCCGAACCGAGCTTGGTGGATGCCTGGCTCAGCGCCAGTGATATGCCCCCGGCTTCCTCGGTGCCGCGTCTGATGGCATCCAGAATGCCGTTGACGATATTTTTCTGCTGTTCGCTCTCGCGCATGGCGTCTTCGGCTTTTGCCGTCTGCGCCTTGGCAAGGGTGGTCTGTTCCCCGGCCTGGGCGATCTGGCGTTTCAGCGAATCCACCATTTCGCGCAGGGCATGGGCCAGCGTGCCTATTTCGTCCTTACGGTCGATATCCAGCTGGACATCCAATGCCCCGCCGCTGACCTTTTTGGCGAAACGGGCCGTTTGCCGCAAGGGGCGGCTGATGCCCCGCACGAACACCACCCCGATCAGGCATCCGGCTATCACGAAGAGCAGGGAGATAACGATACTGATCCAGGTGGATTGCCGCACCTCTCCCAGAAATTCGTCACCGCTCGCTTCCGTAACCAGATACCAGTTCAGGATGGGGATTTTTCGCGTGATGATGTAGCGGGTATCGTCATCCGTCGCGTACTCGGCGGAGTACGATTCCCGCCCGGCGATATTTTTCCACAGCCCGGCGTAGGGCGGATAGACTTCGGCCAGCGCCTTGTTCAGCTGTTTATGATCTTCCGCCAGACGGATGAAGCCCTTGTCGTCGACGATGAGCGTGCGGCCCTGTTTACCCAGCCGCGTGGCCGCGAGATCCCGCGCGAACTCTTCTATATCGATGGAAACGGAAAACAGCCCGGCAAAGGCGCTGTTCGCGGTCACCCGGCGGTTGATGAACGCCTTGGTGCCCCAGTCGGGGTCGCCGACGTACACCACGATATTGAGTTCCACGCCGCTATCCCTGAACCCGGTGAACCATGTGTCTTTCTTTTCATCGACGCGGTAGGCGTAATCACGCTTGCCGCCGCTCAGGTCCGTATACTGTTTCGTCCCCTGGGAAACGAAGTTCGCGCCAAGCGTGCCATAGGTGGAGACGGTGGTTTCCAGAAGCCGGTAGATAAGGTCGACACGGTCGTTGGGTTCCCCGTCCCGAATCCAGTCCTGCAGGATGGGGTTGCGCACCAGCAGTTCCAGCCCTCTGGCCGGTTCCATGATTTTCCGGTCCAGCGCGGCGAGAATGCCGTCGGCCATGGCGGGAAGTTGCCTGTCCACCAGTTGCGCGCGCATGCCCGCCTGGAAGGAGTATGCGTTGAAAAGGATAATGACCAGCGACACAAGAAGCAGAAGTGACGCGATAAGCAGGTTGAGTTTTCTTCCAATGGACATGATATGCGCTCCGGTATTCTCGAACTATCAGTAACAGTTCACACTGTTTTGTACGTGTTGTGTGGTGCGTGTTGCGGGCGTCGGCCCGGGAATTACGAAGGTCCGGACTATAGCCGAATATTTGTAAATGTACAGGACTGTGCGTGGTATTATTCCGGGAGGGCGCAACACTCTCCCTCGCCATTCTCCCCGGTGGGCTTTCGGACCGGAGGGTGACAAATTTGCTGATCGGCACTTGCCGTAATTGCCTTTAATGACAATATGCCCTAAAATGTTCTGTTTCACATAACGAAGAACCCAGCATGTGTGCCCAGAGTACACGGCCCACTGCGGAGACAGCATGATAAACTACCTGATCAAAAAGATTTTCGGTTCCGCCAACCAGCGCTATCTGAAACGGCAACAGCCCGTGGTCGCCACGATCGCCGGACTGGAACCCGACATGCAAGCCCTGCGGGACGAAGATTTTCCCGCCCGTATCGTGGAATATAAACGTCAGGTCGCCGACGGCGAAAAATCGCTCGACGATCTGTTGCCCGAAGTGTTCGCGCTGGTGCGCGAAGCCAGCGTGCGTTCGCTTGGAATGCGGCATTTTGACGCGCAGCTTGTCGGCGGCATGGTGCTGCACGGCGGTAAAATCGCGGAAATGAAAACCGGGGAAGGTAAAACCCTGGTCGCTACCTTGCCCGTGGTGCTCAACGCGCTTTCCGGCAAAGGCGTGCACGTCGTCACCGTGAACGATTATCTGGCCAAGCGTGACGCCGCCTGGATGGGGAAACTCTACAACTTCCTCGGCCTTTCCGTGGGCGTTATCGTACACGGTATATCCGACGCCCAGCGCAAGGAAGCCTACGCCGCTGATATTACTTACGGAACAAACAACGAGTTCGGATTCGACTATCTGCGCGACAACATGAAGTTCTACAAGGAACAGCTCGTGCAACGGCCGCACAACTTCGCCATCGTGGACGAAGTTGACTCCATCCTGATCGACGAAGCCAGAACCCCGCTCATCATTTCCGGGCCTTCAGACGAATCTACCGATCTCTACCGCCGCGTGGATGCCATCATCCCCCGCCTGCGGGCCGAAACGGATTACGCCGTGGACGAAAAAGCCCGTACCGCCACGCTGACGGAAGAAGGCGTCGCCCGCACGGAAAAACTGCTCGGTGTGGATAACCTGTTCGATCCGCAGAATATCACGCTTCAGCACCACACCCTGCAAGCCCTGAAAGCCCACAAGGTGTTCAAGCGCGATGTGGATTACATCGTCCAGGACAACAAGGTGGTCATCGTTGATGAATTCACGGGCCGCCTCATGCCGGGGCGCCGTTTCTCCGACGGTCTGCATCAGGCGCTGGAAGCCAAGGAACGCGTGAAGGTGGAAGCGGAAAACCAGACACTGGCTTCCATCACCTTCCAGAACTATTTCCGCCTCTACGAAAAACTCGCGGGTATGACCGGTACCGCCGATACCGAAGCCGTGGAATTCGGCGAAATCTACGGGCTGGAAGTTATTACCATTCCTACCCACCGTCCCATGGTCCGTCAGGATTTCCCGGATGTGGTGTACCGGACCAGACAGGAAAAATACGACGCCATCATCGAGGAAATCAGGGAACTGCACGAAAAAGGGCAGCCCGTCCTCGTCGGTACCATTTCCATCGAAACCTCGGAACTGCTGGCTTCCATCCTCAAACGGAGCGGCATTCCCCACAACGTGCTCAACGCCAAGCACCACGAGCAGGAAGCCGCCATCATCGCGGAAGCCGGGCAGCGCGGCAAGGTTACCATTGCCACCAACATGGCCGGCCGGGGCACGGATATCGTGCTGGGTGAAGGCGTCAAGGAACTTGGCGGTCTGCACATCCTCGGTACCGAACGCCACGAATCCCGCCGTATCGACAACCAGTTGCGCGGTCGTTCCGGCCGTCAGGGGGACCCCGGTTCGTCCCGGTTCTACCTGTCGCTGGAAGATGATCTCATGCGGCTGTTCGGGTCCGAGCGCATCGCCGGGCTCATGCAGACCCTCGGCCTCAAGGATGGCGAATCCATCGAGCACCGCATGATCTCCCGCGCCATTGAAAACGCCCAGAAACGGGTGGAAGGCCATAACTTTGAAATACGGAAAACCCTGCTGGATTACGATAACGTCATGAACCAGCAGCGGACCGGCATCTATTCCCTGCGCCGTCAGACCATGATGGAAGACGACGTGGAAGATACCATTTTCGATTTCATGGACGAAGTGATCGAATCCATCTACGAGCCGGTCCGGGCCGCGAAATCCGACCTCGAAGCG
>JAJDHY010000102.1 GCA_030266385.1 Desulfovibrio sp. OttesenSCG-928-I05 | reverse complement strand
GTGACAGCAAAGCTTTCTTCCGCACCATCCTCCGGCATATCGCCGGTTCCGGCTCCGGACAGGACCGGCAGACGCAGACACACCGCGCTGATTACCCGGTGTTCCCTCCCCGCCAGACGGCGCAAAAAGACAAAGGCTTCTTCGATATCGGCGGGCTTGCCGAGTATATCCCCATCCAGCACCACGGTGGTATCCGCGCCTATATAAGCGCTCTCCCCGGCGCCGGGCACGCCGGAGGCTATTTCGCTATCGCGCACATAGGCGGCTTTGGCCCGCGCGGCCCGCAGTACGTAGGCTTCGGGGTTCTCGCCGGGAAGCGGCAGGGGTTCCGCTTCTTCCGGCGCGGAAACGGCGCGAAAATCCAGCCCCATGGCCGAAAGAAATTCCCGCCTCCGGGGAGAGCCGGAAGCCAGCACCAGAGGTATGCGCACCTGAAAAAATGTCCCGTTCTTACAATCAGCCATATATTCCGCCGTTACTGTGTGTTTCGTAAAAAACCGCCGGACGGGCCGGATTCGATCCAGTCCGGTTCAGTCTGGCCGGTCCGCAGCGCCCAGTGTGTAGCGTACTTTACCGGCAGATGTAAAATGGCCCCCTAAAGTAATTATTTTACGAACCGAAGAGACCATTGGTCCGGGAGTCTCCGGGCACCTCCCTGAAAGCCTGGCGGGACTAGGCGCATACTAATCCGATTATTTTACCGGAATTTTTGCTTTTTGCCCTAAAGCATTCTCATTTTCGTCCGATAGAAGAGACGAGGGGAGAATGGCACATGAGCACATCATACTATATGCAACATATGCTGCTGCAGTACGGCAGGCAACTGACTACTGCGCGGCGTATCGCCCGGCACAGGCAAGCCATGCGGCTGGCATCCGGTGAAGAACCGGAGATCCCTGCCGAGACTCGCCGCAGGCTGATGGTGGAACGCATAACCGGCGAGATAGTAGAAAATCTTCTGCTCACCGGCTCGGAAAGCTCTATTGTGACGGAAGTAAAAGCCAGGCTGGCGGAAGAACTGGGCGGCAACGTCATCTTCCGGTACCCGCCGGGCGAACTGGATATGCGTATCTATCGGGTCAACCCGGCCGCCTCCGAGGCCGGATTCGATGATCCGCAATCCATGAGCTTTACCGAAGAGAGCGCAGAAGAAATCCTCGGCGAGGAAAAGATCCGTATAATGGATACGGTCTGGAGAGTCGCCCGGGAAATTGTTGACGATACCATGCTGTGACGCATACTGTGTCCGCACGGTTTCACGAGCATTATACGGCAGAGCGCCACGGACGGCGCCGCAATCCCGATACGGGACCGGGAAACCGGAGAGAAGCCAAGCGGGAAAGGAATCCCGCGAAGGCCCCAAGGTTTGGGAGGTTCCCATGGAAATCAAGAACAACTTAGGGATTAACCCCTATCAAGCACAGCTCGACAGAACGCAGACGTCCGACCAGGCCGCCCAGGCTGCACGGGCAGGCAAGGCCGGAGAAACCGCTTCTTTCGCCCGCACGGGCGATACGGTGACGCTGTCTCCCGAAGCCAAGCTGCGTGCCGAAGCCACCAGCGCCGCGACAAACGCCCCCGACGTCCGCCAGTCCAGGGTCGACGCCATCAAGGCGCGGGTCGAATCCGGCGAATACTCGGTGGACAGCCGCCAGATAGCATCGCGCCTTCTGGCCGAAGAGCCGGGGCTTTTTGAGTAAAACAGGTCCGTCCGCCTGACACGCACAGCGCGTCGGGCGGGCAGGACCATATTCTCGTGTACCAATACCGCCTCGGGCGGGGGTCATGCCGCAGGCATGCCCCCGCCTTTTTTTCATGCCCGCCTGCGGGAGCGCGGCGCACGCCGCGCGGAAACGGCTGGGCGACGCGGTGAACCATGCCTGCCACTGTCGCTTTTCTCCGCTCCCTGCCGCCTTACTTCGCCTCGGGTACCGGGTACGGTGCGAGACGCCTGACCACTATGTACATAAAAAGTAGACATATTAAATTTTCATATCAGCATCGAATTCTTGAGAGAAAATAATATATTTCTTTATATTACACAGACATATATAATCACACTCTTCTTTCTCACAAAACTGAAACGAACATTCGCTTGACACTTTAGTGTACATATAGATAACTATGTCCATACATATTGAGAGTCCATTCGCATCCTTTGTCTTTCAACTCTAACCGGGGTGATTGTATGAAAAGATTGCTCGCCATCCTGACTCTTGCCTCCCTTGCCCTCTGCGCCGGCCCGGCTCTTGCCGCGCAAAAATTCCCCACCCGTCCCGTTCAGGTTCTCTTTCCCTTCGGCCCTTCGGTGACCTATTCGGTCTCGCAGGTTGCGGGGGAAGCGCTCAGCCAGGAACTGGGACAGCCTGTTTCCGTCACGTCCACGCCGGGAGCAGGTGGCGTAAAAGCCGCCCTGACCGTCATGAACAAGGCGGCGGACGGCTACACCATTTTTGACGGCTACGTCGCCCCGCTGGTGCTGGCCCCCCTGAGCGGCAACGCGAAGTACAGCCACAAAGATTTCAAACCCCTGTACGCGGTCGCCTCAAACGCGTTCGCCCTTGTGTGCCACAAGGATGAGACCCGCTGGGATGATCTTCCGGGTTTCCTTAAGTACATGAAGGAAAATCCCGGTAAAATCGTTTACAGTTCCGGGCAGGATTTCACCCTGCGTAACCTTGTTATTGTCGCCATGCTGAAAAACGAAGGCGTTGTCGGCCGCAAGGTAACCTATCAGGACGCCACGGAAATGAAGGATTTTCTGGCCAAGGAATTTGACGTCATGGTCTGCAACTCCGGCCAATACAAAACCAACAAGGATTCCATGCGGGTGCTCGCGGTGCTTAGCGATCAGCCCTCTCCGGAAGACGGAATCCCCGGCCCCCTGCCCAAGGATTACGGCATCAGCCTGGGCTTGAGCGGCCTCGCGGCTGTGGGCTGGAACTGGTGGGTCGTGCGCAGCGATACGCCGGATGACGTAGTGCAGGTGCTCCGTGAAGCCATGTATCGCGGCATGAGCAACCCTGAGACCAGAAAGAAAATAGAATTCATGGGCTTCTCGCCCCTTTCTCCCGATACCTACAGCCCGGAATCCTATGACAGGATCTGTAGCGATATCACAGATCAGCTTACGGACGCCGTCGGCGCCATCGAATGGATGAACGAGCAGGTAGCCAGACTGGGCATGTAACGCACACAACGCCGCCGCCCCATTAGCGGCGGCGGCCAAACCCTGCGGAGAATCCCGTATGCGCAAAGTGGAAAGCGTTGTCGTCGCCGCGCTTCTTGTGGCCCTTGCCGTCTTTGTCATCGTTGAAAGCCGCGTTTCCATCGCCCCCAAAACCGCCTACACCGTGTACGGTGAAAAGGACGCCTCGGAATTCCCGCTGATTCTCGGCATCATCCTCCTGATCATGGCGGCGCTGAACCTGTTTCATGCGCTGCGTTCCGCGCCGGACACCCGGGAGGAAGACGCCATCCGGGCCAGCTTGCCGGAGCATGAACGCAGCCCTTCCGGCATACGCGCGCTGGTGATCAGATCGTGGGCCTTTTTCGCGCTGGCCGGTCTTTTCGCCGTCAGTATGGAATATCTCGGCTTTGTCATTGCCACGGTTCTTTTCCTGTCCGCGTCCTTTTTCCTGCTCGGTTCCAGAAACTGGCTCATGCTCACGGCCGGGAGTCTGGGCATAACCCTGACCGTACAGTTCGTGTTCACCGACGTACTCAATCTCATCCTTCCCCGAGGCGTGATCATCTGACCCTGAAGGGAAACACGAGGAAAGCCCATGAATGCCGATTCTTTCCTTATAGCGGGCCTTGGTTACTATTTGACGCTGCCGAACCTCGCCTTTACCGCCATGGGCGTTTTTGTGGGCATGATTATCGGCGTGCTCCCCGGTCTGGGGCCCATGCTCGCGATTATCCTCGCAACCCCCATGGTCATGAAACTGCAAGCGGTCACCGCCATGAGCGTGCTGCTCGGGGTCTACGTGGGCGGCGCGTGCGGCGGCGCGATTTCGGCCATACTGCTGAAAATACCGGGAACGCCCATTAACGCGGCCACGGTGTTTGACGGCTACCCGATGAAAGAAAAGGGCGAAAGCCCCCGCGCCATCGGTCTGGCCATTACAGCCTCCGCATACGGGGGCGCTATCGGCGGGATATTCCTTATCTTCTGTACGCCGCTGCTGGCGGCTGTTTCCATGAAATTCGCCCCGGCGGAATACTTCGCCCTGGCGCTGACCGGCGTTATCTGCATTGTCATCGTCTCGCAGGATTCCATTCTGAAAGGCAGCATCATGGGCGTGCTGGGGCTTCTGGCCTCCACCATAGGCATAGACCCCTTTATCAACGTGGAACGCTTCACCTTCGGTTCCGTCTACCTCATGAACGGACTGAACCTTGTGGCGACCGTGCTGGGTCTCTACGCCATGGCGGAAATGATTTTTCAGGTCCAGCGGGGCAGGCTTTCGGACAGCCCCGGCATCAAGGGCTTCCTCGCGCCGTTTTCGGTGCTGACGGAACCGTTCAAACAATGGAAGAACCTGCTCGGCTCCAGCACCATCGGCACGGTTATCGGGGCGCTTCCCGGCGTCGGCGCGGTGGTCGCCGCTCTGGTCGCCTATTCCGCCGCCAAAAGCTGCTCCAGCTACCCGGAAAAATTCGGCACGGGCATTCCCGACGGCATCATCGCTTCAGAAGCCTCCAACAACGCCTGTGTCGGCGGTTCGCTTATTCCCACGCTGACTCTGGCCCTGCCCGGCACCGCCATCGCGGCGCTCATGCTGGCGGTGCTCATGCTCTTCGGGTTCCTGCCGGGACCGGACCTTTTCAACAACTCCCCCGAAATGGTCGGCGGTCTTTTTCTGGCTTACGGGATATCCAACATTTTCCTTCTGATTCTGGGGCTGCTCTTCACGCCGCTTTTCGTTTCCGCCCTGAACATGAAAAAGCAGTACCTGATCCCGGTCATCATGCTCCTGTGCGTGGTGGGCGCCTATGGTATTGAAACAAACATCACCGACGTGGGCGTGATGGTCATTCTGGGGTTCCTCGGCTACTTCCTGGTCCGCAACGGCTACCCCGTGGCTCCTTTCGTGCTGGCCCAGGTGCTCGGCAACATTATCGAATACAACTTCCGGCGCACGCTGACGCTTTCCGGCAACGATTACAGCGTCTTTTTCACGCGGCCCGTGACCTTCGGCATCCTGATTGCCAACATCGTGGCGTTCACGCTCATCCTCACCCCCCTGCTTCCCTGGCTGAAGCGCAGGTTCTTTGGAGGACGCAATGGCTAAACGCCCGAACATGATCTGGTTCATGTCGGACCAGCACAGGGGAAGCGCCCTGAGCTGCCATGGCGACGCGAACCTGACCACCCCGAATCTGGATGTGGCTGCCGCTTCCGGCGTGGACTGCCATAACGCGGTCAGCGGTTTTCCCCTCTGCTGCCCTTTCCGGGGGAGCCTTCTGACGGGATTGTACCCGCATAAAGCCGTGCCGGGACACGAAATACAGCTTGATCCCGCCCTGCCGCTGGTGACTGACACCTTTCACGAGCATGGCTATACAAGCGCCTATTTCGGGAAATGGCATC
>JAJDHY010000101.1 GCA_030266385.1 Desulfovibrio sp. OttesenSCG-928-I05 | reverse complement strand
AAGGCCGCGCCGAGCTTTGCTCCCGTTGGGCCGAATCAGCGGACGCCGTCTACCCTTTCGCCGCCGCCGGTCTTTTGCGTACGCTGCGTGATCCCTTTGCCAACCCCGTGGGCGGGCGTACCAAAGCGGCGGCTTCCCTTATTCTTTCCGGCATTCTGGATGCCGAATATGATGACGACGAGTTCCGCGTGGGACTTGAAGAATTTCTCCGTGTGCGGGCAGTGCAGGATATGACGCCCGAAGAGGCGCTCGCGCCTGTTTTCGTATTCAAACAGCTTATCCGTGAACATCTGGAAGCCAAAAAAATTCCCGTCACCTGGGAACTGCGCGGCCAGCTCACGGTGATTGAAGACCGCGTCGATGCGCTCGCGCTGCTGGCGTTCGGCATGTATACCCGCTGCCGGGATGCGTTCCATGAACTGCGTCTGAAAGATGTGCAGCGCCGCCACAGCCAGCTGCTTCGCTATATGCAGCGGCATGGACTTGATGATACAGAAGAATGAGTCCGCGCCGGGAGGGACGTTTCACTTTCTCCCCGGCCTACACTACAAGCGAGGTGCGCATGGCGTTTTCGTTGATGGCAGCCCTTGGTATCGGCATTCTGGCCTGGGCGCTGGCCGCCCTGGGGCTGGAAATGTTTGTCGGCTTTATCCTGCCTCTGACCGCCTTTCTGGTTTTCCTCGGCGGGATGATCTGGCGCGTGACGACGTGGGCGAGGGTTCCCGTACCCTTCTCTATCGCCACAACAGCCGGGCAGCAGAAGTCGCTTCCCTGGATCAAACCATCCCATATTGATTCGCCGTCCACCAAAATCGGTGTCGCGGCGCGGATGGGGCTGGAAGTGCTCCTGTTCCGTTCCCTGTTCCGGAACACCGCCGCCCAGACCATCAACGACGAAGGCGGGCCCAAGCTCGTGTACTGGTCGTCCAAATGGTTGTGGGTGTTTTCGCTCCTCTTCCACTATTGTTTTTTGATGGTGTTTATCCGCCATTTCCGCTTTTTCCTTGAGCCCGTGCCCTTCTTCATCACCTGGGCGGAAGATCTGGACGGACTTATGCAGATCGGCGTGCCGCGTCTGTACATGTCCGGCGCAATCCTGCTTGTGGCGGCCCTCTTCCTGCTGCTCCGGCGGCTGCGGGATCCGAAACTGCGCTATATTTCCCTGCCTGCGGATTATTTTCCGCTCTTTCTGGTGATTGGCGTCGCCCTTTCCGGCATCATGATGCGGTACTGGTTCAAGACGGATATCGCCTCGGTCAAGGAACTGATCATGGGGCTGGTCACGCTCTCTCCCTCCATCCCCGAAGGCGTCAGGGGCAGCGTTGGCGGCATGTTCTACACGCATATCGCCCTTGTGAGCGCACTGCTCATATATCTGCCGTTCAGCAAGCTGGCGCACAGCGCGGGCCTGCTGTTCTCCCCCACGCGGAACATGCCCACAAACACGCGGGAAGTCAGGCACGTAAACCCCTGGAACCCGCCCAAGAAATACCGCACCTACGCGGAGTATGAAGACGATTTCCGCGACGCGATGGCCGAGGCCGGACTCCCCCTGGAAAAAGAACCCGCCCCCGGGCTTCACGAAGAAACGGCACAGTAAGGAAACGCCATGGCAAAACTCCCTTCCATACAGGAACTGGTACAAAGCAGCCTGCCGCGTTTTCCCGGCGCCACCCTTGAAGGCACCGGCTGGATGCGCACCAAACCCGCTTTTACCCCCGGTTCGTACTGTTATCCCGCCAAGCTGGACACCATGAAAGGATTGGGCATGCCCAACCCCCATGAATGGGCTCCTGAAAATGAAGACTGGAACCTCCCCCAGGGCTGGGAAAAAATCATCTACAAGGCCCTTGAGGACCGGTTGAAAAAGTACCGCTCCCTCCAGCTGTTCATGGATATCTGCGTGCGCTGCGGCGCGTGCGCGGACAAATGCCACTTTTTCCTCGGCACCGGCGACCCCAAGAACATGCCCGTCCTGCGGGCGGAACTTCTGCGTTCCGTGTACCGCAAGGATTTCACACTGGCCGGGAAACTCCTCGGCAAAGTGGGCGGTTCGCGGGCGCTTGATCCGGAAATCATCAAGGAATGGTTCGCCTATTTTTACCAGTGCACCGAATGCCGCCGCTGTTCGCTTTTCTGCCCCTACGGCATCGACACGGCGGAAATAACCATGATCGCGCGGGAGCTGCTGCACGAAGTCGGCCTCGGCATCCACTGGATCATGGACCCGGTTTCCAACTGTAACCGCACGGGCAACCACCTGGGCATCCAGCCCCACGCCTTCAAGGAAATTGTCGAATTCCTGTGCGAGGATATCGAAGCCGTCACGGGCATCAACATCACCCCGCCCTTCAACGAGAAGGGGCACGAGGTGCTGTTCATCACGCCTTCCGGCGACGTGTTCGCGGAACCGGGCATTTTCACCTTCATGGGCTATCTCATGCTCTTCCACGAGATAGGCCTTGATTACACGCTTTCCACCTACGCCTCCGAAGGCGGTAACTTCGGCCTCTTCACCTCTTCCGAGATGATGAAGAAGATAAACGCCAAGATGTATGCCGAAGCCGAACGCCTTGGTTCCAAATGGATACTGGGCGGCGAATGCGGCCACATGTGGCGGGTCATCCATCAATATATGGATACCATGAACGGCCCGACGCCGAAGCATATGACAACGCCCGTGAGCCCCATAACCGGCACCGTGTTCTCCCACGCGGCCAGCACAAAAATGGTGCATATCGCGGAATTCACGGCGGATCTCATCAAGCATGACAAACTGAACCTGAAGCCCGAGCGTAACGACGACAAGATCGTGACCTTCCACGATTCCTGCAACCCGGCCCGGGCCATGGGCTTGCTGGAAGAGCCGCGCGAAGTGCTGCGGGCCGTGTGCAACAACTTTGTTGAAATGCCGGAAAACACCATCCGCGAACAGACCTTCTGCTGCGGTTCCGGGTCCGGCCTCAACACCGACGAAATCATGGAACTGCGCATGCGCGCGGGCCTGCCGCGCGGCAACGCCTTGCGCTATGTCCAGCAGAAGAACGGGGTCAACACCATGGCCTGTATCTGCGCCATCGACCGCGCCACCCTGCCGCCTCTGGCGGATTACTGGGCCCCCGGCGTCACGGTCACGGGCCTGCACGAGCTTGTTGCCAACGCCTTGGTCATGAAGGGCGAAATGCCCCGCACCATGGACCTCCGGCAGGAAGATCTCGAATACCCTGACGATGTTCCTGAAGACGACGACAACGGCGACGCGCAAGGGGAGGAGTAGCCATGTATAACGCCCGCTACATCATCCCCGGGATCATCCTTTTTGTGGTTATCTTCACCGTGCCGTTCTGGATCAATATCTGTACGCCCGAATACAGCAGGCCGGAACTTGTGCTGCCCGCTGAAAAGGACTGCATCGAGCCTGTCGAATACATGCGGGCCGAGCACATGCGCATTCTCAACGAATGGCGTGATGCCGCGCTGCGCGACGGCAAACGGGTCTACATCGCGACAGACGGCAGGCAGTGGGATATCAACCTGCAAAACACCTGCATGTCCTGCCACACGGACAAGGTGGCGTTCTGTGATACCTGCCACGATACCAACAGCGTCACCCCCTATTGCTGGGACTGTCACATCGAACCGCAGACTGCGCCCGCGGCCGGAGGTGCGAAACAATGAAACGCCGCCAATTCCTGAAAGCCGCTCTTGCGACATCCACCCTCGCCCTTGTTTCGGCGCTTCCTGAAAAAGGACAGGCCGTACAGCCCGGACGTTCCGGCTACGGAGAACCCGAAACGGCCCTCAAGGCCGGGCGCTGGGCCATGGTTATCGACACGAATAAAATGAACGATCCGCGCTTGCAGCAACAGGTCATCCACGCCTGCCACAGCAAGCACAACGTGCCCGACATCCAGGGCACGCAGGAAGTAAAATGGATATGGACGGACAGCTACGAGCATACCTTCCCGGATGTGCTTGATAACTACCCGGCCAAAACCCTGACGGACCGTTCTTTCCTTCTGCTTTGCAACCATTGCGAAAACCCGCCCTGCGTGCGCGTGTGCCCCACCCAGGCCACGTTCCAGCGTGAAGACGGCATCGTGGTCATGGATTACCACCGCTGCATAGGCTGCCGGTTCTGCATGGCGGGCTGCCCCTACGGCGCACGGAGCTTCAACTTCAGCGACCCGCAGCCGTACGTCAAGGAACCGAACCTTCAATTCCCCATGCGCATGCGCGGGGTTGTGGAGAAATGCACCTTCTGTTCGGAACGGCTGGCCAAAGGGGAACTCCCCTACTGCGTCGAAGCGTCCGAAGGGGGCATCCTGTTCGGGGATCTGAACGATCCCGGGTCTTCCGTGCGCAAAGCGCTGGAAGCGTCCATAACCATACGCCGCAAGCCGAGCCTCGGCACGCAGCCCGGCGTATACTACATCCTGTAAGGAGGGCGCGGCATGATCGACAGACTTCTCAAGGGCGCGCCCGCTTTCTACGTATGGCTTGGCTCCCTCGGCTTCCTCATCATGATCGGCGCGGGCGCGTATGTGTATCAGCTGGTGGAAGGGCTTTCCGTCACCGGCCTTTCCCGCGACGTTTCCTGGGGATTTTACATCTCGCAGTTCACCTATTTCGTCGGCGTGGCGGCCGGAGCCGTCATGCTGGTGCTGCCCGCCTATTTTCACGGGTTCAAGCCCTTCAAAAAGATGCTTGTCCTCGGTGAATTCATGGCCATTGCCGCCGTTATCATGTGCATGCTGTTCATCGCTGTGGATCTGGGCCAGCCCCAGCGCATCATGAACGTCATCCTACACCCTTCCCCCCAGTCCATCATGTTCTGGGATATGCTGGTGCTCAGCGGGTACCTGCTTATCAACCTGCTGGTCGGCTGGGTGGGGCTTGAATGCGAAAAGAACAACGTTGAACCGCCCAAATGGATCAAAACCCTGATCTACGTTTCCGTGATCTGGGCGTTTTCCATCCACACGGTCACGGCGTTCCTTTACGCGGGCATTCCCGGCCGTCACTACTGGCTCACCGCCATCATGGCCGCCCGTTTTCTGGCCTCGGCCTTTTGTTCCGGCCCGGCCATTCTGCTGCTGCTGGCCCTCGTGCTCAAGCGCGTAGCCGGGTTCGACCCCGGCAAACAGGCCGTGAAAAGCCTTTCCATCATCATTGCCTACGCCATGGCCGTTAACGTGTTCTTCTACATTCTGGAAGTCTTCACGGCCTTTTACAGCGGCATTCCCGGCCACATGCACCCCTTTGTCTATCTTTTCACGGGGCATGACGGGCACAACGCCTGGATCAACATCTGGATGTGGCTGGCCGTAGCGCTCGCGTTTCTCAGCCTCATCATGCTCTGCACCCCGTCCCTGCGGAACAATGAAAGCGTCCTGCCCTACGCGCTGGTCATGCTGGTTCTCGCCAGCTGGATCGACAAGGGGCTTGCGCTGCTCATGGGCGGGTTCGTGCCCAACATGTTCGAAACCGTCACCGAGTACACCCCCTCACTGGTGGAACTCGCCATCGGTATGGGCGTTTATGCCATTGGCCTTTTCATCGTCTCCTGCCTCTGGAAAATAGCCCTCGACACCAAAAAGGAAGCCGGAACGTTTTAACGGCATATCTTCACGGTCCGGGTTGCCGGGAAAAGCGTTCGTACATGAATGTTTTTCCCGGCAACCCGGACCTCTTTTTTTTGC
>JAJDHY010000100.1 GCA_030266385.1 Desulfovibrio sp. OttesenSCG-928-I05 | reverse complement strand
AGGCCGATATCGACGCCTGGAACTCCGCGCAGAGCAAAGCATCCAGCGCCGCTTCCGCCGCCGCCACAAAGGGATACAACCTTATCCCCATGATGCTGGTGTTCATGTTCATTTGTGGACTGATTTTCTCTATCGGCATCAAGTTCATGGGCTTCAGTGTCCCGAAATACTTGATCGGCTTTACCTTTATTTTCGGTATTGGCGTTCTGGCCTTTTTCCTCGGAAACCAGGTCACGTTCCGCAAGTACGGGGTCGGCTCGGAAGCCTGGGCCATTATCCTCGGCCTTCTTATTGCCAACACAGTGGGGACGCCTTCTTTCGCAAAGCCCGCCGTGCAGACCGAATTCTATATCAAGACCGGTCTTGTGCTGCTCGGTGCCAGCGTACTGTTTGACAAAATCGTGGCCATCGGTATTCCCGGCATTTTCGTGGCCTGGGTGGTCACGCCCATCGTTTTGGTAACCACGTATATGTTCGGCCAGAAAGTGCTGAAGATGGAATCCAAAACGCTGAACATCGTTATTTCGGCGGACATGTCCGTGTGCGGCACCTCGGCAGCTATCGCCACCGCCGCCGCCAGCCGGGCCAAGAAAGAAGAACTGACCCTGGCTATCGGTATTTCGCTGACCTTTACCGCCATCATGATGGTGGTCATGCCGATCATTATCAAGGCCGTGGGCATGCCTGAAGTGCTTGCCGGGGCCTGGATCGGCGGTACCATCGACGCTACGGGCGCTGTTGCCGCCGCCGGTGCGGTGCTGGGCGACAAGGCCATGTATGTTGCGGCCACCATCAAGATGATCCAGAACGTGCTGATCGGCGTTACCGCCTTCTTCGTGGCCGTGTACTGGACCACCAAGGTGGACCGTGTGGAAGGCCAGAAGGTTTCCGCCATGGAAATCTGGCACCGTTTCCCCAAGTTCGTCATCGGCTTCCTGATCGCGTCCATTACCTGTTCGCTGCTCAGCCAATCCCTTGGCGATCTGGCCAAGCCGTTGCTTGAAGCCGGTGCGCTTTCCGGCATGCTGAACCCGCTGCGTAGCTGGTTCTTCGTGTTCGCGTTCGTATCCATCGGCCTTGCGACGAACTTCCGTGAGTTTGCCCCCTATTTCAAGGGCGGCAAGCCGGTTATCCTGTACATTTGCGGCCAGAGCCTCAACCTGCTGCTGACCATAACCATGGCGTACATCATGTTCTACGTGGTGTTCCCTGACATCACCGCCAGCATCTAAGTTGACGGCGTGACCTCTTACGCTTTTCCGGGTCCGGTTTCGACAGAAGCCGGGCCCGGAGGGGCAGACGACAGGTGCCCGATATGACCGCAGACACACAGGCCCGTCCCGGAATCCGGGGATTCATCAAATTGGGGATCGGTATCTTTCTGATCTGGGTAGCTGCTTTTCACGCAGGCCCGGCGCTGATTAACGCCATCCCGACATGGAAAAGCCTTGGAGAAGCCGCTGACAGGCTGGATATCAACACCGGCGCTATTTTCTACACGGATGTTCCCGTGGCCCGCGAGGCGGAAATGCAGATCAGAAGCACGATCCGCTATCAGCCGGGGAAAAAGTAGTAACGGAACGCGGCGGCAAGATCGTGCCGCTACGATGTGACTGGTAAGGTATTGTCGGCAGGGTACCAACCTGTGCTGTACTTTTGCTACATTCCGGGCTATACAGGGCGTCCTTTCACTGCGGAAGTGTTTCGTCACCGGTGTGGCGCCTGGTCTTCAAAACCAGTGGGCGGCTAATACCCGTCTGTAGGTTCGACTCCTATACACTTCCGCCAATTTTTTACTCATGTTCCCCTTTTCGCGTTGCATCCAGTACCGCTGCTCCACAGCGGGAGAGTTCCGATCGGGCATCAGACTTGCTAAAGGGCTCATTGAGTGATGTAGGAAGTACATGCCTATCCTTGGAAAAGCGGCGGTAAACAAGCTAGGCTATGGATGAATTTCCCTAGGGAAAGGCAGAAAAATATTATTGACAGCACTGAAAGGCTGTTTCCCAAGCAGCCTTTTTCATGCCAGGCCCTTTGGGGTGCCGGATAGTGAAAGGCTTTTGACCACCGTTCAGCACTGTCGTGCAAGTCTTCGGCCATATACACACGCTGTGCTAAATAACTTACTCCAGCGCAAATAACGGCACAAATTGCGCCCCATGAGCCATTTTTTACTATATACAGTTTGGTTTCAGGCTGGATATTCGCCGTCAGTGCAGCGATAGCGGCAGCGCCATTAAGGAAAAATACCCCTCGGATAGCAGCGGCTGCAAATACTGTAACTGCCGCCAAATGCATAGAAGCCGTTTTGTCAAAGCTCTCCAAGTGAAGTTTATAATTATCGAGGTGGAGGCGCTTTGCTTCTAGGTATTCTTTGGTTTTGTCTTGGACATTGGTTTGGGCTTCTCGCATTTTTTTCTCTCTGACCCTACTCGGGCTTGGGTGGTTTTGCGGGAGTGTGATAGGCTCGATTTATCCATTTGTAATGATCGAGCCAGTTCTGATAACATAGAGGAGCGTAAGGCGGGTAGTGTTACTTTCTGCCAGCCTTGGTGGGATGCCTATTAGGACGTCGAATTCATGCAGATATGCCTCAGGCAAACGAGTTGGCAATGGGTATAATGACGCTAGTCGCAGAAGAACCCGAAGCCAAATCCAGACAAACGAAAGAAGCCCTTGTCGCCACCAAGATCAGAGATGTAGGGGGCTTAAACGAAGCTAACCGACAATATAGTGGGTGTGCCCGCAATCAAGGTGCAAGTGTACGAAAGCGTCTTGGCGTTATAGGAGACGACTGAAGAAATTAAGGCAGCTGGAGTTAGCAGCAGCTGCGGTGTCGCTACAGGGCTGAACCGCCGCGTATCGCGTCTTTGCGTGGGGGGAAATGGAGCTCAGTATCAGCAATAAGTTGCTTTTACATCTGGGGGCTGAAAAGTGAAGAACGTCTTAACGGCGTTATTGATCCTTTATGCAAGGAATAGCAGATGCCAACCATACTCAGAGTGGGGCCATACAGGTTTTTCTTTTACAGTCATGAAGGCAGAGAACCCGCGCATGTCCACATTGCTGCCGGAGACTGTGAGGCTAAATTCTGGCTTGCCAACTGTGAACTGGCTTCGTCCTATGGCTTGAAACCGCATGAATTGACGATGCTGCTCAGGATTGTTATTGATAATAAGGACGCGTTTATGGAGGCATGGAATGAACACTTCAGTAGCCAGATATGAGACTGTAGCGACAGGCGTATCTTTTGATGCTGATTCCGTCTGCTTTGATCTCGCTGACGGCAGGAGTATTTCTGCGCCTTTGGTTTGGTTCCCCCGCCTTCTGCATGCCACGGAAGAACAACGCCAACACTGGGAATTGATCGGACGCGGCTCAGGAGTCCATTGGCCCGATGTGGACGAGGATATATCCGTCCCCGGTCTGCTCGGTCTTCCCGACTGAGCAACCTAAAGTACATAGCAAGAACTTGGGAAACCTGCTCTTCTAGTGAACACTCCCAGCCTGTTTATCGATTTCTATACACTCCCCCGCATTCTTCCGGTGGCGCGTTGCTTATTCACCGTTCCATTTGTCATCCAAGTTGTCATCATGGGTGTAAACCCATAGCATGGACGCGGTTTTTTCCCCGATGTTTTTTCAGCTGTGGAGCTGGTGCGCGTTAAAGTGCAGGCTGTCGCCCGTATTCATCGTGTAGCGGGCGTCATGGACCATGAATTCGATGGTGCCGTCCAGCACATGTACGACCTCTTCACCACTGTGTGAATCCGTGCTCAGTTGCCCACAGCCCGGCTCAACGGTAAATCGCATGATGGAAAGCCGTCCATCCTGACCCTACCCCCGCGAAGTATACCATTGAAACGTTAGTGTTCCTGTCATAGGAGCACAGAGATGAAACGCAGTAGATTTACCGAAGAGCAGATCATTGGAATTTTGCGCCAGGCTGAGGCTGGCGTACGGGTTGTGGACTTATGCCGCCAACATGGCATATCTGACGCCACTTTTTACAAGTGGCGCAGCAAATTCGGCGGGATGAACGTACCCGACGCCAAACGATTACGGCAGCTCGAAGAAGAAAACGCCCGGCTTAAAAAACTGGTCGGAGAGCAGGCGCTGGATATTTCCATGCTCAAGGATGTCCTCTCAAAAAACTTTTGAGGCCCGCGTCATGCCGTGAAGCTGTGCGCTATATCCGCGAGGCACACGGTTATTCTCAGCGGCGGGCCTGTACTGTCCTTTGCGTCACCCGCTGCACTGCTCGCCGGGTTCCTGCCGGGGACCGAGATGCTGTTCTTCGGTTGCGGTTGCGAGAACTGGCCGAGGAACGACGACGGTTCGGCGCTCCGCGCCTGCACATCATGCTGCGTCGTGAAGGGGGGGCAAAACCACAAACGCACAGAAAGGATTTACCGGGAAGAGAACTTGTCATTGCGGTTACGGAGCCGTAAAAAGCGCCCGAGCCATTTGCGTGTCGTGCGTGTGCTGGACAAACTGCGATTGCAGGGGCGACTGCCCCGCAGGCTGCGTACCGACAACGGGCCGGAGTTCACAGGAAAAGCACTGGATGCCTGGGCGCAGAAACATGGCGTACAGATTGAATTCACCCGTCCCGGAAAGCCGATGGACAACGGGCACATTGAAAGCTTTAACGGCCGACTCCGTGATGAGAGCCTGAACCAAAATGCTTTTGTATCTCTGGCAGACGCTCGAGATACCCTTGAAAGATGGAGACGGGACTACAACCGAGAACGCCCTCATAGCGCGTTTGGCTGGATGACTCCAGAAGAGTTCCGGCAAAAGAATCAAACCTATAACCCGGCGGGAACCACTAACTCGCAGTTGGTATACTCAATGGGGTAGGGTCAGGAGGATAAGCCTTTTGAGCTTTGTTTTTCTGCGGTGTGGTAAAGAGCGTTTGTGTGCCAAATACTACTTTTTTAATATTGATTTGTGCATTTTTTTTAAATTTTATTTGTTTGCTTAGATGAAATATTTATTTTTTGTATGGCTTGCAAAATGGATTTTTGATATTGATTGTTTGGTGTAGTCAGTTTAAATAAATTACTATAAAATTCAAATGGTTATTTAGCGGGGGGCAATTATGGGTATGATTAAAAGCATTGTTGTCATAGTTCTTTGCTTTGTTCTGATTTCGTTTGATAGATATGTTTTGCCTTTGTGGTGTAATATATTTATTGATGTACGGTGGGAATTTCTTAAAGTTGAACACGGTGAAATAAGCTGGAAAATGGTAATGGCTGTGTGCGCTTTTTATGTACTTGTTTATCCTGTCGTCGTTCTGATTATTTCTAGGATTTTTAGAGTAGAAAAAAATCGGTATAAGTATATATTTATAGGTATTTTTGTATTCAGTGTTATATATACTGGGTATGCATATACACAGCTGGTATATAAAAATGCTATGTGGATAGCTACTCGATGTGGAGTGTTGGCTGCTATGGCTTTTGCTGCACTGGGTGCTTACCATTCAGATTTTTCTGATGATGCTGATGTGTCTGATTCTGAATAGAATATATTGTTTTGTTCGATTCTTCGTTATAAATGAATTTTTTCTTTTATTTTGAATTTTTATTTGCGGTAAATTTGAATGCTTTATAGTTATTGCATGATGAATTATGTAAGTTAGAAAGTCGTATGGATGCAATTAAATTATTTTCTACTATAGCTGTATATGTATTTATTAATTCATATAGAATTGATGTTGTTGTCTATTTGTACAAGTTATTATTTGATAATAAGTATATTTTTGATCCTAATTCGTTAGATACTTATACTTTCCTGAGGTGGCTTCTTTTGGATGGAGTTATAAATTTTGTTGCGTATCCTTTGTTTATATATATCATGTCTGTTG
>JAJDHY010000010.1 GCA_030266385.1 Desulfovibrio sp. OttesenSCG-928-I05 | reverse complement strand
CTGTCCGTATCCGGCGGCAGGCCGAGCACCTGTATTTCATCCCGCGAGATGAAGACGAGGTCCGCTACCGCCATGATTTCCCTGTACCAGGGCAGGGCGTTTGTTTCCGGTTTTTCCGTGCCGTCGCCTTTCCAGAGAATCGGGCGGAAATTGCAGTCAAAAATGATGCGGGTGCCGCGTTCATGGAGCTCGCGCAGCCGGGCCAGCAGCCGGGCGCGTCCTGTTTCCCGCAGCACGGCAAGGCTGATGCCGCTGCAATAGATCGCGTCGAAATCCGCCAGATTGCCGAGCAGGGTTTCGCCCTCGTCGCCCTCAAAGACATCGCGGGCGGCGGCTTCCCCCCGCCAGTAGGAAAAGGATCGTTCCCCGTCCGGGGAGAGTTCGATGAAATACAGGCCCGGCACTCTGCCGGGGAGCGCGCGCGTCAGGCTGTGGTCTATGCCCTCGCTGCTCCAGAAGGCCCGCATGGCCAGACTGAACCCGTCTTCGCCCAGCGCGGAGATGTAGGAAACTCTGGTCCCGAAGGGCGCGCCGATGCGGGAAAGGTAGGCGGCGGTGTTCAGGGTGTCTCCGCCAAAGCCTTGCCGGATCTGCCCGTCCGCCGATTTTTGCAGTTCGATCATACATTCCCCGATCAGCGCGACGCGCCAGGGGGAAGGGGAAGAGGGAGTGGTCATGCTATGCTCCTTGCCGTCCCGGCAGGGAAGAGGCCAGGTCGTGAAAGGGAAGAGGGACGGGAGAATTCAGGTCCAGCAGCAGGGAAAAAGCCGTTGTGCGGGAGTTTTCCAGATGCACCATCATGGCTCCGGCCGCTGTGCGCGGATCGCCTTCCAGCAAGGGATCGATGATGCTGATATGTTCGGCGCAGGTTTCTTCCAGCCGCCGTATGACGTTGCCCGAAAGCACACGCACCCGGCGGCTCTGATCCGCAATCCTGTCCAGCGCCTGAGCCAGGTAAATATTGGGGCAGGCGGCGCGGATGAAGGCGTGAAAATCGTCGTCATAGCGGTAAAAATGCTCTTTGGTCTCCGGGGTAATATCCTTCCAGTTGAAACGCAGACGGAACGCCTGCAATTCCGTTTTGTCCAGCTTGTCCCCGTGCGCGTTGATTATATACGGCTCAAGCACCATCCGGGTTTCATAGATAGCCTTTATCAGATGGATATCCAGTTCGCAGACAAGAATACCCTTTTTGGGAATGACCCGGACAAGGTTTTCCTGCTCCAGACGGCCAATGGCCTCCCGTATCGGCGTGCGGCTGAAGCCCAGCTGATCCTGCAACGCGATGGTATTGAGAAAGGTACCGGGCTGGTACACGCAGGACGTTATGCGCTCTTTGATGATCTCGTACGCCCTGTCCTGCAACGCTTTATTTTTCACAGTACATATCCGCCTCCGGCTTCTGGCCCGGCAATTGCGCTAGGTCCTGTCCACACTATGGCCCTTTTGTCCTCTGCCTGCGTCAGCCAGCCTTTGCACCGAAGTGGTGTACCAAAAGAGTACCCTCCTTCGGTTCAAAGGCTGGCTTCCCTGGCGGAGAACAAAATTGCTCATAGTGCGAACAGGCCCTGATACGACAGTCGGGCCGACCATGGGCCGTCTTTTTTTTCGCAAACCGGAAATCCCGGCTTGACCTTTTTTCGACCCTACGCTAATTCGTTGTATACATCAAGGCATACAACGCAAATGTATGCAACAAAACGGCCCGTGCGGCCCATTTCCGGCCCGGGTATAGCCCGTCCGGCTATGGTTACCCGCCGCTCAGACAGGAAGGCATCCGGATGAACGAAGAGCTTGTCACGATTTTCCCCGGTGATACCGTTGCCGTTGCGCTGGAAGACCTCCCTGCCGGGTATCGCGCCCGGATTGGCGCTTCGGGCCATCTGACGCTCATCGATGCCGTTCCTTTCGGCCACAAGGTCGCCCTGGAAGATATCCCGGCGGGCGGCATCATCACCAAATACGGCGCGCCCATCGGCCATGCCGTCACCCCCATCGCGCGCGGGCAGCATGTCCATGTACACAACTGCCGTACCAACCTCGGCGATGTGCTGGAATATACCTATCTTCCGGATACAGACATCCTTTCGTCCTTCGGCAGGGACCGGGAATATGTTTTCGATGGCTACGCGCGGGAAAACGGCAGCGCGGGCACCCGCAACGAAGTCTGGATCATCCCCACCGTCGGCTGTGTGAACAATACCGCCCAGCATCTGGCCCGCCTTGCTAATGAGCGCTTCGCTTCCCGCTGTGACGGGGTTTTCGCTTACGGGCACACCATGGGATGCAGCCAGATGGGGAATGACCATGCCGTGACGCAGGAACTGCTGGCAGGGCTTATTGCCCACCCCAATGCCGGGGGTGTGCTGGTGCTCAGTCTGGGCTGCGAGAATAATAATCTTGACGTGTTCACGCCCGTTCTGGAACAACACGGGGCGCTTGGCGACCGGGTGCGTTTTCTGGTCACCCAGGATGCGGATGACGAATACGCCGCCGGGCTCGCCCTGCTGGATGAACTGACGGCACAGGCCGCCCGCTGCCGCCGCCGTCCCCTGTCCGCCGAAAAACTCGTCCTCGGTTTCAAATGCGGCGGCAGCGACGCCTTTTCGGGCATCACCGCCAACGCGCTCTGCGGACGGGTCAACGACCGCCTTGTCCGGGCGGGGGGCAGCACCATTCTGACGGAAGTTCCGGAAATGTTCGGGGCGGAAACCCGGCTGATGGCCCGGGCTGCCAGCGAGGCGGTTTTTGAGGATATCGTCCGGCTCATCAACGATTACAAGGGCTACTTTATCCGCTACGGGCAAACCATTTATGAAAACCCTTCTCCCGGCAACAAGGCGGGCGGCATCAGCACCCTTGAGGAAAAATCCCTTGGGTGCATCCAGAAGGGCGGACAGGCCCCTGTGGCCGGGGTGCTCGGGTACGGGCAGCATGTCCGGTCCCGCGGCCTCAACCTGCTGACAGGATCCGGCAACGATCAGGTTTCCTGTACCAACCTTGTGGCCAGCGGGGCGAACCTTGTGCTTTTCACGACCGGCAGGGGCACGCCGCTGGGAACCCCTGTCCCTACCCTGAAAATATCCTCCAATTCCAAGCTCTTCGAACGCAAACGGAACTGGATGGATTTTAACGCGGGCCGGATTCTGGAAGGTGTCGGCATGGAAGAAACCGCCGATGCGCTCATGGCCCTCATACTCGATGTGGCGTCCGGCAGGACGCAAACGCGGAACGAAGTGAACGGCTACCGGGATATTTCACTGTTCCGGGATGGTGTGATTCTTTAGAGCATCGCCGCCCGTCCCTCAGGCGCAGGCGAAAACGCGTTTCGCCGTTACGTCCGGGAGGGGGAGCGTCGTACCAATACAGTGCTTTAGTTTGGAGACACAAGCCCGTGGGGTTGTCTTTTCATGAAGGTTTCCGTTCTCCGGCACGGAAGACGAAAAGACCATGCAGCGACAATCCCAAACCGCAACCTTAAGGAGACATCTCGTGAAAGGCACCAGCATTCGCACTCTCGTTACTCTCGCCATGGCCGCCATGCTCCTCGTGGCATTTTCGGGCAGCGCCCTCGCCGCCAAGTACGTCATCAGGGCCGGCTATGAAAACAACCCCGGTGAACCCTTTGACAAAGCCATGCAGGAATGGGCGCGGCTTTTCAAGGAAGCCACGAATGGTGAAGGTGAAATCCAGCTCTATCCCAGTTCCCAGCTCGGTTCCAAGAAAGACCTCATGGAACAGATGACCATGGGCGCCGCCATTATCACCCTGACCGACGGCGCGTTCTTCGCGGATTACATCCCCGATTTCGCCATCATGATGGGACCCTACCTCGGCACGGATTACACGGAAGTGATCAAGCTGAGCGAATCGCCCTGGTTTGCGGAAATGTCCGCCGAACTGGACAAAAAGGGCTTTCACATTCTGGCCGCGAACTGGCTGTACGGCTCGCGCCACATGGTGACGAACCGCCCCGTGCACACCCCGGCGGACCTCAAGGGCCTCAAGATCCGTGTGCCCAACGCCCGTATCCAGATCGAAGCCATGAAGGAAATGGGCGCTACGCCTACTCCCATGCCGCTGGCCGAAGTGTACCCGGCCCTTACCACGGGCGTTATTGACGGCGCGGAAAACCCCATTCCCGTGCTGTACGGTCAAAAACACCATGAACCCGCCAAGTACCTTATTCTTACCGGCCACCTGGATAACGTGACGAACATCACCATCGGGCACAAGTACTACAGCAAGCTCCCCGAAAACATCCAGAAGGCGCTTACCGAAACCTGCGTGCAGGCCGGTGATTTCATGACCGACCTTATTCTGGATGCCGAACAGGCGACCATCGAAAAAATGAAGGCCGAAGGCGTGACCGTTATCGAAGTTGACCGCAACCTGTTCCGCGAAGCCAGCAAGGTCACCTATGAAAAGTTCCCCGAGTGGACCCCCGGCCTGTATGACAAACTCCAGGATTACCTCAAGAAATAGTCTCTGCTTTCGGGATTGAAGATCCCCGCGTTCTGTGAATACGTCCCGGCCGGTGGGCCAAAACGCCGGCCGGGACCATTGCTCCACCTTTTTCCCGCAGCGGTCTTTGGGGCGTGCAGCCCGGACAATCGTTGCCGCATGCGCCGTCCGGCGTTGGAGAACAGTATGGGAAAAGTGCTTCAGTCACTCGGCGCGCTGAATGACCTGGTCGCTCGTCTGGGGGCCATTGCGGTCGTCGCGATCATGGTTGTCGCCGTGTTCATGCGCTACATTGTGGGCGCTCCCTTGCAGTGGGTTGAAGAGTTGCTCATTGCCATCTTTATCTGGCTCATCATGCTGGGGGCTGTTTCCTCCATGCGCGTGCGGGGACATGTCAGCATTGATGCCGTCACCAACCTGCTGCCCCTGTCAGTGCAACGCCGGATCGCCGTGTTTGTGGATATCGTCAGCATTTTCAGTCTGGTGACCCTGGGCTGGCTCGGCCTGGAACTCTCGCTGAATGCGGGCGGCAAGATCACGTCCATTCTGCAGATTCCCTACAAATATATTGATCTGGCCGTCCCTGTGGGCTGTTTCTGGATGGCGATGTACGTTTGCTTTCACCTCGTCGCTGATATGCGCGGGGAAGGGTTCACGGTCAAAGACGGGGAGGAGAAGGCATGATTGTCGGAATCTGCTGCGCTGTTCTGCTGATCGGGCTTTTTATCAACATGCCCGTGTTTCTGGCCGTGGTAACGGCTGTTCTTTCCTACTTCCTGCTCAGTCCGGATGCCATGCCCGTCATCGCCGCCCAGCGCATCATAGGCGCGGGGGAAAATACGACCCTGCTGGCCATTCCCTGCTTTATCTTTCTCGGCAACCTGCTGAACTATTCCGGCATGACCACGCGCCTGCTGAAACTGGCGGACGTCATAACCGGGCGCTTCAAGGGCGGGCTCGCACAGACCAACGTGCTGCTCTCCACCCTGATGGGCGGGCTTTCCGCATCCAACCTCGCGGATTGCGCCATGCTGTGCAAGATGCTTGTGCCTGAAATGACCAAGCTGGGCTACGGCAAGGCGTTCTCCACAGTCGTTACGGCGGCGGGATCGCTTATTACCCCCATCATTCCCCCGGGTATCGCGCTGATCATTTACGGCTTTGTGGCCGACGTTTCCATCGGCGATATGTTCATGGCGGGCGTTGTGCCCGGCATACTCTGCTGTGCCGCGCTGATGATTACCATCAGAATCATCGCGGGCAAGCGCGGCTACAAACCCTCCCGCGTCGGCCCCGCCGCGCCGGGTGAATTCATGGCCGCGCTCAAGGGCGCTACCCCGGCGCTGATGCTGGTGCTCGTCATTATCGGCGGGATCCGGGTCGGCATATTCACGCCGACGGAAGCGGGCGCTGTGGCGGTCCTGTATGTCGTCATCATCGGCATGTTCGTGTTCCGCGAAATGACACCGAAAAATTTCTGGGATGCGGTGCTTGAAACGGCGCGTTCCACCGGCGGGATCATGCTCATTATCATGGCCTGTTCCGCCTTTGCCTGGATTCTGACCTTCGAACGCGTGGCGCAGGATGTTGCGGGCTTCATCACCGGCATATCCGACAACCCCGTCATTTTCCTCCTGCTGCTCAACGTGATTTTTCTGGTCATCGGCATGTTCATTGAAGGCAATGCCGCCATCATCGTGCTGGTGCCGCTGCTCATGCCCACGGTCAAGGCCTTTGGCATTGACCCGGTCCAGTTCGGCCTGATCATCATCCTGAACCTGGCCATCGGCTGCCTGACGCCGCCCATGGGGACGGTCATGTTTATCGCCAACGCCATCACCGGCACCAAAACGGGCGAATTCGTCCGGGAGGCGCTGCCTCTTATCATTTCGCTGCTCATCGTCCTCATGCTGGTGACCTTTGTTCCGGCGGTATCCACGGGGTTACCGAACCTTTTACGCTGACCGCAGGCGCTTCTTTGCCAACGCGTGCAATGGAAAAACAATGAAAGCACTACACGAAGTACTCGAAAGAAAATACGGCGACAGCCCCGAAAGGGTGTTGCAGTTCGGCGAAGGCAATTTCCTGCGCGGTTTTGCCGACTGGATGATTGATTGCGCCAATAGCGAAAGCGGCGCAGACGGCGAAAAGGCGGCGGGGGCCTACGAAGGCAGCATCGTGCTCTGCCAGCCCATACGTCAGGGCATGGGCGAGATCATCAACCGCCAGAAAGGCATGTACACCCTGCTGATGCGGGGCCGGGAAAACGGCGTCGCGCGGGAGGAAGCAGCCGTTATCAGCTCCGTTTCCCGCTGCATCAATCCCTATGAGGACTATGACGCGCTGCTCGCCATTGCCCGCAGTCCCGAATTGCAGGTCATTATTTCCAATACTACGGAAGCGGGCATTGCCTGGCAGGATGGCTGCGCGCTGACGGATGCGCCTCCGGCATCGTACCCGGCCAAGCTGACCGCGTTTCTTTACGAACGCTACACGGCCTTTGGCGGCAGCGCCGAATCCCGGTTGCTGGTTCTGCCTGTGGAACTCATTGACGATAACGGCAGTACGCTCCGCCATCTTGTCCGGCGGCACGCCGAAGAGTGGCAATTGCCGGAAGGCTTTCTGGCATGGCTGGAGAAGCACGTCAGCTTCGCCAATACGCTGGTGGACCGCATAGTCACAGGCTACCCGCGCGAAGATATCGCGGCCATTGAAGCCGGGTTGGGTTACACGGACGATCTGCTGGTGACGAGCGAGCTTTTCAACCTCTGGGTTATCGAGGCCGACGCCGCCTGGGGGGATGTGCTGCCGGTGGGCAGGGCGAATCCCGACGCGTCCTCCAAGCCATCCGGCGGCGTGCGGGCCAACGTGATCTGGACGGATAACGCCGCGCCCTACAAAAAGCGCAAGGTCCGTATTCTGAACGGCGGACACACATCCATGGTGCTCGCGGGCTACCTCGCGGGACATGATACTGTGCTGGACTGCATGCAGGATGCTACGTTCCGCGAATACCTGCGCAGACTGCTTTTTGACGAGGTTATCCCCACCCTTGACCTGCCCCGGGAAGATCTGGAGGATTTCGCGCGTTCCGTCATTGATCGTTTTGATAACCCCTATATTCGCCACCGGCTGCTCGATATTTCCCTGAATTCGTGCTCCAAGTTCGCGGCGCGCTGCGTGCCGTCGCTGCTGGCTTACCGGGAGGCGACACAGAAACTGCCCGACCTGCTGGTCTTTTCGCTGGCCGCCTTCATGGCCTTCTACAGAGGGACCCTGCGGGATGGAACGTATACGGGCGTTCGTCCCGACGGCACTGTCTACGAAATTCGCGATGACGCGCAGGTACTCGCCTTTTTTGACAGCCTCTGGAACGGCCCGGTCGGAAAGGATCCCCAGGCTCTGGTTGCGGCTGTGCTGGCTCGCAGCGACTTCTGGAACGGGCAGAGTCTGCTGGACGTTCCCGGTCTTGTGGAACAAACGGCGGCGCATCTGCGTCAGATTCTCGAACAGGGTGATATGCGGCGCAGTGTTGCCGCGCTTCTGCAATAACCGGATGCCGCGACGCATGCCGCCGCGCATTCGCAACATAACAGGATATGCCATGAATGCTTTGTTGATAACCGCAGCCGGGGCCACTACCCTGACCGACATTCCCGAGCCTTCCGCCGCCGCCGGGCAGGTAAAAATCCGCGTGCACCGCGTGGGCCTCTGCGGTTCGGATCTGAGCACCTATCGCGGCCAGAACGCCATGGCTCCTTTCCCCAGAATTCCCGGCCATGAAATCGGCGGAGAAATCATAGCGCTGGGCGAAGGGGTAACGCGCTGCGCCCTTGGCGACCGCGTGGTGGTTCTGCCCTATACGGAATGCTGCTCCTGCGCCGCGTGCCGGAACGGCCGGGCCAACGCCTGCGAACACAACCAGACCCTCGGCGTGCAGCGGGATGGGGCGCTCTGCGCTTTCATTGTTGTGCCCGAAGAGAAAGTCATCGTCTGTAACACGCTCGGCTACGAGCACCTCGCCCTGGTGGAACCGCTGGCCGTCGGCATGCACGTGGCCCGCCGCGCGGGTATTGACGTGGGCGAGCGGGTGGTTGTTTTCGGCTGCGGCGTGATCGGCCTCGGGGCCATTGCCGCTGCCGCCGGGATGGGCGGTCGCGTGATCGCCGTTGATATTGACGACCGGAAAAAGGATATCGCCCTTGCCTGCGGCGCGGACGCCTTCTTTAACAGCCGGGAGCGGGATCTTTCCGAACTCGCGGCTCTGGATGAGGGCAGAGGCCCCGCCGTGGTGATCGAAGCCGCCGGGGTGGCCGAAACCTACCGCGCGGCCGTTGATATCGTGGCCTTTACCGGGCGTGTGGCCTATGTCGGGTACGCCAAGAAAGACGTGAGCTACGACACGGCGCTGTTTGTCAAAAAAGAGCTGAACATTCTGGGGGCCCGCAACGCCACCATGCGCGATTTTGAAGCCGTGCTCAGCTTGCTGGAACAGGGCCGTTATCCGCTGGATCGCCTGATTACGGGGCGCTATCCCTTGCAGGACGCGGGCAAGGCGCTGGAAGCCTGGTCTTCCGATCCGGGGGGCGTCATCAAGAGCGTGATAGACATTTCATAAAGACGGCGCGGCAGTGCCGCCTGTCGTGAAGAGGACAGGGCGGTTTTGGTAGTCTTCGCTCTGCGCGATTAAAGGCGCGGTATGTCACGGTGAGTCCGGATATACCGCGCTTTTTGTCTGTGCAGGCCCGGCAGGGGAGGAGGGGGGAAATGATGCGGAGGGGCAAGCACGATGAGTCGGGGAAGGAGCAGATATGCCCGGATTCCGGGCTTATCTGGATTCAGTGCCCAGAGACTAAGCGGCGTATGGGGGTGGGAACACAGGTTCAACCCTTTGAAATTACGTAAAAGCGCTGTTCACCGCAGTTGGCCCTAAACTTGCTCATATGAAAACGGCATGAATCCGTATCCGCTCTGTGGATGTTTGGTGCCCCGGTATTGCGGCTGTGCGGAATGAGAAAGCGCGCACCGTTCCGGGGCAACGCGCGGGGCTGGCGGGTGAGCAGTGTTTTTATCCGGTCAATAAAAGGAGTGGCATGATGGTCGTCAGGAATCAACTGTGCAAAATTTTGGGAATCCTCTTACTGGCAGCTGTATGCTCAGTTTGGAGCGGGACGGCGGCGGAAGCGAAAGTTTCCATCACGATCAAGAACAACAGGTCGCATAACATGAGCTTCTGTTTCCGCTGGGCGGGCTTTGATTCGCCGGACGACAGGGTCAAAGGCTGGTATAATGTTCCTGCGGGAGCGACAAAGACCTTTACCTTCTCTGAAGTAATCTATGCACATACAAGCGGCAGCTTCGGGTATTATGCAAGCGGCGGCAATAAAGTATGGACCGGCGATCTGAAAGGCTGGATAAGCCCCGGAAAAGCCTTTACCGGAACCCCTGATCGCGTCGCTTCCGGTGGCAAGAAAGTCGGGTACCGTAAAATAACGCTGCGCGTGGGTAGCAACAGAGAAGACGGGAGCGCAACCCTGACCTTTAATCCCTAACGAAGAAAAGAGTGCTGCTGAATCTTTGGGAGAGTTTCCGGATATTCCGGGAACTCTCCTTCTGTATATACGAAGTGTTCCACCCTGTCGGCGTACGCAACGCCGCGTTTCGCCGTTCCGCGCGGAGGGGCATCGCCGTGGTACTTTACTCAGGCCGGAGCAGCCGCGCCTTCAGCCGGGAGCCTGTAAACAAAACTCCTTGTGATTCGCTATAAAGCCGTGCGGTCTGGCAACTGCAAGCAAACACATCACAAGGAGGTCGCCATGGGCGACAGGCAAAACGTAGCGCAGACCACGCGGCTTTGTAAATACTGCGCGTGTGTAAAGGACCCCATGCAAAAAACCCTCTGCGTATAAAACGCAGAGGGTTTTTTGTAGCATAATGAACAGCGGAAAACTTATTCGCCGCCGATCTTCATCTTTTTGGGCGCCTGAGCCTTGGGCGCGGCCTTGGGGGCCTTGGGCGCGGCGGCCTTGGTAGCGCGGGGCGCCTTGGGGGCTGCGGCCTTGGGCTTGGCAGCCTTCTTGGGAGCCTCGGCGGCTTCACCGGCGTTGTCGTCGGCATCAGCCTTCTTCACGGCCTTGGCGGGCTTGACTTCGAGAGTCAGCGACGGAGCGCCGTGGGTCAGCTCAATAACAGCCAGAGGCGCGGCATCGCCACGACGGGGCTGGGAGAGCTTGAGGATACGGGTGTATCCACCGGCAACCTCGGCAAAGGCCGGGGCCACTTCGTCAAAAAGGCGCTTTACGAGCTGGTGGCTCCCGAGACGCCGATAGGCTTCGCGGCGGGCATGCAGATCGTTTTTCAGCCCCAGGGTGATCAGGGGTTCGACAACATGCCGCAGTTCCTTGGCTTTCGCTTCGGTGGTGGTAATGCGGCCGTACGTGAGCAGGGCTTTGGCCATGTTCTTGAAAAGCGCTTTTCTGTGGGAGCTGTTACGCCCCAGCTTGCGCCCGGAGTTACTGTGCCTCATTTTGCTGCTTCCCCTTCCATTCCTGGTATTTCTTCTCGAAATTGTCGAGCTTCATGCCGAAATCAAGGTTCATTTCCGAAAGGACCTTGCGAATTTCATCAAGGGACTTGCGGCCGAAGTTCTTGGTCTTCAACATTTCATTTTCAGACTTCTGCACAAGCTCGCCGACCAGATCAATGTTGGCGCTCTTGAGGCAGTTGGTGGCGCGCACGGAAAGCTCCAGTTCGTCAATGGACTTGAACACGTTTTCGTTCAGGTCGGACGAACCGGCATGGCCGTGGGAATCGCCGCCGGCGGACTTTTCATCAAAATTGATGAACACGGAGATCTGATCCTTGAGGATTTTCGCGGAATACGCGATGGCATCCTCAGGGGTGACGGAACCGTCCGTCCAGACCTGCATGATAAGCTTGTCATAGTTGGTCATCTGCCCGACACGCGCCTGTTCGACCGTGTAGGCCACCTTGCGGATGGGGGAGAAGCTGGCATCCAGGGGGATAAGCCCGATTTCCTCGTTGAGGCCTTCGTGCATATCCGCCGGGGCGTAGCCCTTGCCCATGCGCACTTCCATTTCAAAGGAAAGGGAAATGTCTTCGGTGGTCGTGAACAGGTGCAGATCCGGGTTAAGGACCGTCACGTGCTGGTTCACGGCGATGGAACCGGCGCTGACCGGGCCTTTGCCGGTCACTTCAAGGGTCAGCTTCTGGGGCGCTTCCGTATCCATGGCAAGGCGCACCTGCTTGAAGTTCAGCACGATGTTGGTGACGTCTTCGAGCACACCGGGAATAGTGGTGAACTCGTGTTGGACGCCGGTTATTTTCAGGGAAACCAGAGCCGCTCCCTGCAATGAGGAGAGCAGCACCCGCCTGAGCGCATTCCCAAGAGTCGTGGCGTAGCCTCTTTCCAGAGGCTCGCACACGAACTTCCCGTACTGCGAATCAGCGGGATCGCTGTCACGCAGGATCTGTTCGGGCTTTACCAGCTCCGACCAGTTCCGTGCGTTGATCAGCCTGTCGCCTTGTTTCGTGAGCATGTTATCCCCGCTTACTTACTTATTTGGAGTACAATTCGACAATCAGGTTCTCGTTGATGGGAGTCTGAATGTCCTCACGCTGGGGCAACGCCTTGATAGTTCCCTTGAAGGCCGCGCCGTCGGCTTCGAGCCAGGCGGGGGTACCGCGACGGGCGATGACGGATTGCGCTTCCATCAAGGACGGAATCTTGCGGTTCTTTTCCGGCACGCTGATTTCATCACCGGGCTTCACGAGAAGCGAAGGGATGTTCACCTTGCGGCCGTTGAGAGTGAATATGCCGTGGCGTACCAGCTGCCGCGCCTGCTGGCGGGAAGTGGCGAAGCCGAGATTGTAGATAACGCTGTCGAGACGGCGTTCCAGCATGATGAGAAGGTTAGCGCCCGTCGCGCCCTTGGCCATGTCCGCTTTGAAGAAATAATTGCGGAACTGGCGTTCGAGCACGCCGTACATACGACGCACTTTCTGCTTTTCACGAAGCTGCACGGCGTAGTCGGAATTCTTCTTGCGCGCACGGCCGTGCTGGCCGGGAGCGTAAGGACGGGTTTCGAACGCGCACTTTTTCGTGTAGCAACGGTCGCCCTTGAGGAACAGCTTTCCGCCTTCGCGACGGCAAAGACGGCATTTGGATTCGTTATACTTGGCCAAGGCTCTGTCCTCCTAGACTAGACGCGGCGCCGCTTGGGCGGACGGCAGCCGTTGTGGGGAATGGGGGTCACGTCGCGGATGAACGCGATTTTGAAGCCCACATTGTTGATGGCCCGGATGGCGGATTCCCGCCCGGTGCCGGGGCCCTGAACGTACACGCCCACGGTGCGCATGCCGTTGTCCTGCGCTTTCCGGGCAGCCTGTTCGGCCGCAACCTGGGAAGCGTAGGGGGTGGACTTGCGCGAACCCTTGAACCCGGCCTGCCCGGCGGAAGCCCAGCTGACCGCGTTACCACGGGTATCGGTAAACGTGATGATGGTATTGTTGAACGAGGCCTGGATATGGGCAATACCCACAGGCACGTTCTTTTTTTCTCTTTTCTTGACCGCACGTTTGGCTTTGGCCATGACTGCACTCTCGGTTCAAAGGTAAAGGTTGGGCTCGCCGCGTTACAAAAGAACACGGCGGCACACGAAAAAAGGGCTTTTCGCCTACTTCTTCTTGGGGGCGGCGCCACGGCGCGGACCTTTTCTGGTCCTCGCGTTGGTGTGGGTGCGCTGGCCCCTGGCGGGCAGGCCCTTTCTGTGCCTGAGCCCACGGTAACAGCCTATGTCCATGAGACGCTTGATGTTGCTCGATACCTCGCGGCGCAGGTCACCCTCCACCTTGTGGTTCTGTTCGAGCTCCTTGCGGATCTCATTGATTTCGTCGGCGGAAAGATCATCAATGCCCCGGGTCCAGTCAACGCCCGTGGTATCAAGGATTTTCAATGCCGTGGCGCGACCGATGCCGTAAATGTACGTAAGGGCAATATCAGCGCGCTTGCCTCGGGGCAAATCAACTCCAGCGATTCTAGCCACTTGGATCTCCTGGTTCGCTTAGCCCTGGCGCTGCTTGTGCCGGGGATTCTCGCAAATTACCCGCAAAATGCCGCAGCGACGAATCACTTTGCACTTGGGGCACATCTTTTTAACGGAAGGCCTGACTTTCATGGTCCACTCCAATCATCAACAAACTTTAAAAACATAATAATGACGGATACATCCGTCCAAACAAGCCAAAATCACGTGATTTCAGCGTCAGTCCTCAGTGTTGGACTACTAAAACTTGAACGGGGAGATATAGCAACGCTCCATCCATCCGTCAAGTAAGGCACAGCGTCAGCGTTCCGGGGTGAAAGCCATGTGGTCCGGCGGTATGTTCAGCCGCCCGCCGGGGCATGGGAAACGCAGAGCTTTTTTTTGCGTCGCGAGTCCGGGGCTCCTAACTGGAGCGGCTCAGAATCTCGTTACCCGACGCGGTAATGGCGACGGAATGTTCGAAGTGGGCAGCCAGGCTGTTATCCCTGGTCACCGCCGTCCATCCGTCGGCCAAAATATCCACCTCATGGGTGCCGATGGCCACCATGGGTTCAATCGCCAGAACCATGCCGGGCTGCAAGGGCAGTTCCGGCAAACCGGGAATCACGAAATTCGGAACTTCGGGCTTCTCGTGCATATTACGACCAATGCCGTGGCCGACAAAACGGCGGACGACATGATATCCCGCCCCTTCAACCACTTTTTGCACGGCCCGGGAAACATCACTGAGCATCTTTCCGGGCCGGGCCTGGGCGATGGCCGCATCCAGGCTTTCCTTTGTTACGCGCATGAGCTTTTTCGCCGTGTCGCTGACCTTGCCGACGCCGACCGTACGGGCGGAATCACTGACAAAGCCTTCAAACACCACACCCATGTCGAAACTGACGATATCGCCTTCAGCTACTACCCGGTCGGAAGGAAAACCGTGAACGACTTCCTCGTTAACCGAGCAGCACAGCGCAAAAGGATATCCCTGGTAGCCCTGGAAGGCCGGCCTCACAGCGTGACGCCGGCAGCATTCCTGGCATATTTCTTCAAAGAACATGGTCTTGACGCCGGGGGTCACGGCCTTTTCAAGCTCATCCAGAATCATGGCGCCAATGCGATTCGCTTCGCGCATGATTGCTATCTCGTTTTCATTTTTGAGGAAAACGCCCCGGTACTTTTTCACGTCGCTAACCCTTTACCGCGCAGTGTCGCCTAATATCTGCCCTTGATCCGGGTCTTGCCCATAAGCCCTTCGTACTGACGGGATATGAGATGGGACTCGATCTGGGACATGAAGTCCATGGAAACACCCACAACGATGAGCAGACTCGTACCACCGAAATAGAAGGGCACGTTGAACTGGGTCATCATGACCTGGGGAATGACGCAGACAAGCGATATGTACAGCGCACCCCAGACGGTAATGCGGGTCAGCACTTTATCAATGTATTCGCGTGTTTTGCCGCCGGGACGAATGCCCGGTACAAAGCCGCCCTGTTTCTTCAGGTTCTCCGCGATATCCTTGGGATCAAAAATAATCGCGGTATAGAAGAAGCAGAAGAACACAATCAGGGCCACGAACAGCACGTTATAGATCGTTCCGGCCGGGTTGAACCACGCGGCCACGTTCTGCAACCACTCGCTCCCTCTGGAGAACTCGGCCACGGTGGCCGGGAAAATCAGCAGGGAAGAGGCGAAAATCGGCGGGATAACCCCGGCCGTATTCACCTTGAGGGGCAGGTGCGTGGACTGGCCGCCGTACATTTTACGACCGACCTGGCGTTTGGCGTAGTGAATGGGAATACGCCGCTGGGCGCGTTCCATGAACACAATACCTACCAGGATGGCCAGCATGACGATAGCCAGCGCGATGGCCGAGAAAAGGCTGATCGTTCCCGCCGAGATGAACTCGATGGAGCTGAGCAGCGCTCTCGGAATACCCGTTACGATCCCCGAAAAAATGATCAGGGATATGCCGTTGCCGATCCCGCGTTCGGTAATCTGTTCGCCTATCCACATGGTCAGGATGGTGCCTGCCGTCATGGTGATGACAGTCACAACCTTGAAGGAAAGGCCGCCCAGAATGACGATGGGGGCGTGGGATATGGGGCTCTGCATGCTTTCCAGCGCCACCGCGAGGCCCAGGCCCTGCACGATGGTGATAAGCACCGTGCCATAGCGGGTGTACTGCGTGATCTTCTTGCGGCCGGCCGCGCCTTCTTCCTTGGCCATGCGTTTCAGATCCGGGCTCACCACCTGCAGAAGCTGCATGATGATGGACGCGGAAATGTACGGCATGACACCCAGGGCGAAGATGGAAAGGTTCCGGAGGCCGCCGCCCGAGAACATGTCAAAAACGCCGAACAGGGTGTTCTGCACGCTCGTGAAGAACTCCCTGAGGGCGATGGTGTCAATGCCCGGCACGGGCACGTGGACGCCGAGCCGGTAGGCCAAGAGCAAGAGCGCTGTCCACATGAGCTTCTTGCGAAGCTCGGGAACCCGCGCCATATTCTCCACACCACTGAGTGCCACGGTTTACCCTTCCAGTGCCTTGGCGGTGCCGCCGGCTTTTTGGATTTTTTCCAGAGCGGAGGCGCTGAATTTGTGCGCTTCCACTGTAAGGGCGACGGTAAGCTCGCCATTGCCCAGGATTTTCACCGGAGCGCCGAAACGGGCCAGGCCGCGTTCATAAATAGCCTGAACGGAAATATCGTTCGTGCCTTCAAAGGCGGAAACCAGGGCTTCCAGGTTCACCACATCGTAGCGAACGCGGAAAGGATGGTTCTTGAACCCGCGCTTGGGAAGACGGCGTTGCAGGGGCATTTGGCCGCCTTCAAAGCCGGCGCGCACGCCGCCGCCCGAACGGGCGTTCTGGCCTTTGTGGCCCTTGCCCGCGGTGGAACCGGAACCGGAACCGCCGCCGCGGCCGATGCGCTTGCGATTTTTACGCTCTTCGGCAAAGGGATATAATTCGTGCAGTTGCATTAGCTTTCCACCTCTACCATATGCGGTACCTTGGCGATCATGCCGCGAATGGCGGCTGTATCTTCAAACTCTTTTACCTGATGGATCTTGCGCAGTCCCATAGCCGCGAGAATCGCGCGCTGTTTGGGCTGACACCCGATCTTGCTGCGAATAAGCTTTACCTTGATCATGGCGTATCCTCGGCCCGCTCAATACAGTGCGGACCCGTAAACCCCTACTTGCGGGGAGTGACCAGCTTCTTGCCGCGAATTTCCGACACCTGTTCGGCGCTACGCAGGGAGGCAAGGCCTTCCACGGTCGCGCGGAGCACGTTGTGCGGGTTGTTGGTGCCGATGGCTTTCGCCAGCACGTCCGAGACGCCTGCGGCTTCCATGACGGCGCGCACCGGGCCGCCGGCGATGATGCCGGTACCCTTGGACGCGGGCTTCAGCATGACGGAGCCGGCGCCGAAGCGGCCAAGCACTTCATAAGGAAGCGTACCATCAAGCAGAGGCACCTGAATCATGTTTTTCCGGGCGCGTTCGGTCGCCTTGCGAAGCGCTTCGGGCACTTCCTGGGCCTTGCCGAGGCCGTAACCGACCCCGCCTTTGCCGTCGCCGACCACCACCAGGGCGGAGAAACTGAAACGACGGCCACCCTTGACCACTTTCGCCACCCGGTTCAGGGCGACTATCTTCTCAAGAAAACCACTTTCGTTTTGCTGTTCCATGCCGTTCACCGGGGGTTAAAATTCAAGGCCCGCTTCGCGGGCGCCATCGGCGACCGCTTTAATGCGGCCGTGGTACAGATAACCGCCACGGTCAAAGACCACGCGGCTGATATTCTTTTCCTTGGCAAGGCGAGCTATTTCCTTACCGACGAGTTCAGCGCCGGCCCTGTTGCAGTGGGCTTCTCCCCCGGCCTTTTTCAGGCTGAGGGTAGAGGCGCTGACCAGGGTGTTGTGGGTTTTGTCATCCACAATCTGCGCGTAAATATGCAGGTTGGAACGGAAAACCACCAGGCGCGGGCGCTCCGCGTCTCCCGTAATCTTTTTGCGGATGCGAACCTTGCGGCGCATTCTCGCTTCATTTTTCGTCATGGACATATCATCCTACCTGCCTATTTCTTGCTGCCGGATTTGCCGGCTTTGCGGCGAATCTGCTCGTTTTCGTAACGGATACCCTTGCCCTTGTAAGGTTCGGGCTTGCGCAAACGGCGGATTCTGGCGGCCATTTCGCCTACCATTTCCTTGTCCATGCCGGAAAGCGTCAGCTTCTGCCCTTCGGCCTTGGCTTCAATGCCCGCAGGCAGATCAATCAGGACGGGGTGGGAGAAGCCGAGGGCCAGTTCCACAGTGTTGCCTTTAACAGCAACGCGGTAACCGACGCCGATTACTTCGAGCGTTTTGGAAAATCCGCTGGTTACGCCGTGGATGCAGTTGGCGAGAAGGGTTCTTCTCAGGCCGTGCTGCGCGCGGGCGTCCCGGGTTTCTTCTTTGCGGGTAAGGGTCACCGCGCCATCAGCCACTTCGTATTGCAGAAGCGGGCAGGCGGGCGTTTCAAGCTGACCCTTGGGGCCTTTGACGGCAATCGCGCTGTCCGACACGGTGACGGTAACGCCGCCGGGGATAGCGATGGGTTGTTTTCCTATTCTCGACATGCCGCACCTACCAGATTTCGCAAAGAAGTTCGCCCCCCACCTTGCGTTCGTGGGCGGTCTGACCGTCCATAACCCCGCTGGAGGTGGAGAGAATGCAGATACCGAGGCCGTTCTGAACCTTCGGGATTTCGTTATGGCCGACATAGACGCGGCGGCCCGGGGTGCTGATACGTTTCAGTCCCTCGATAGCGGCCTTGCCCTTGTGATAGCGCAGCTGGATCTTGATGTCCTGACCTTCTTCATCGGTCACGGAATCAACATACCCTTCCTGCTTGAGGATGTGGGCCAGAGCCACTTTCATCTTCGAGCGCGGCACACTTACTTCCTTGTGCAGGGCCAGGTGCGCGTTGCGGATACGCGTGAGCATATCTGCAATAGGATCGGTTACCATGTGTTTACTCCTTAACTATAAAAGCCGGTTCAATTACCAGCTGGACTTACGGACGCCGGGCAACTCGCCGCGAAGAGACATATTGCGGAAGCAGATACGGCACAGGCCGAACTTACGCAGGAAGGCACGGGAACGACCGCAGATAGGGCAGCGGTTGTATGCCCGGGAACTGAACTTCGGCTTGCGCGAGGCCTTGACTTCAAGTGCTGTGCGAGACAAGGGGTTTCTCCTTTTCCTTTACTTTCTGAAAGGCATGCCGAGCTGTTCGAGCAGCAGCTTGCCTTCCTTGTCGGTAACGGCTGAGGTGACAATAGTAATGTTCATGCCCTTGGGGTTTTCGACACGGTCAACCTCAAGCTCGGGGAAAATGGTGTGTTCCTTGATCCCCAGGGTGAAGTTGCCACGGCCGTCAAAACCACGGTCGGGCACGCCGCGAAAGTCGCGAACGCGCGGCAGGGCGAAGTTCACCAGTTTATCCAGGAAATCCCACATACGCTGGCCGCGCAGGGTGACCCGGCAGCCAATGGGCATTCCTTCACGCAGCTTGAACGCGGCGATGGATTTCTTGGCCCGGGTTACCACGGCCTTCTGCCCGGCGATGCTGGTCAGTTCCTGCACCGCTTCTTCCATGAGCTTGTTGTTCTGGGAAGCGACGCCGAGGCCGATGTTCAGCGAGATCTTTTCCAGTCCGGGAGTCTGCATCGGGGACTTGTAGCCGAATTCCGAACGCAGGGCCGGCACTACTTTCTCGCGGTAGATATTTTCAAGGCGTGTCATCTTTTACCACCCTGATCCATTATTTCGTTGCACTTCTTGCAGAAGCGAACTTTCTTTCCGTCTTCGGTGTGACGGTACCCGACGCGGGTCGCTTCGTTGCAGGCATCACACACCACCATAACGTTGGAGACGTGGATGGGCATTTCCTTATCCAGTATCCCGCCCTGCTGCTTGGCATAAGGGTTGGGCTTGGTATGGCGCTTCACCATATTGACCTTTTCGACCAGGACGGCATCCTTCTTCTTGAGGATCTTCAGCACTTTGCCGATTTTGCCCTTGTCCTTGCCGCAGGTGATCTGCACCTTGTCGTTCTTGCGGATACGATACATTTTCATAGTGGTGACTCCTACAGAACTTCAGGCGCCAGAGAGACGATCTTCATGAAGTTCTTGGCGCGCAGTTCGCGGGCAACGGGTCCGAAAATACGGGTGCCCACGGGTTCGCCCTGTTTGGTCAGGAGCACGGCGGCGTTGGAGTCGAACTTGATGTAAGACCCGTCAGGCCGGCGCACTTCTTTTTTGGTGCGCACGATGACAGCTTCCATCACGTCGCCTTTCTTCACCTTGCTGTGGGGCATGGCGTCCTTGACGGAAATCATGATGATGTCGCCCACCGAGGCATAACGGCGCTTGGAACCGCCGAGCACCTTGATGCAGGCCACTTCCTTGGCGCCGGAATTGTCCGCCACCTGCAGTCTTGATTCAACCTGTATCATGGCTATACCCCTAGACGGCCTTTTCCAGTACGCTCACCAGATGCCAGCGCTTGTTGCGCGACATGGGGCGAAATTCGACTATGGAAACCTTGTCGCCGATTTTACCTTCGTTATTGGGATCATGCGCCGTAAACTTTTTGTGACGGCGAATATACTTCTTCAACAGAGGATGCTTCATCAGGGTTTCAACACGCACCACGATGGTCTTGTCGTTCACATCACTGACCACCGTTCCTACGAGCGTGCGCCCCTTCCTGTTCTGGATGGCGGAATTCATCTTACGCTCCCTTCTTCGTCAAATAGGTCAGGATGCGGGCAACTTCGCGCCGGGCGGCGGGAAGTTCGGCCGACTTTTCCAACTGGCCCGTGGCGTGCTTGAAGCGGAGGTTGAAGAGATCCGCGCGCGCTTCCGCGAGCTTGGTCTTCAGCTGGGCCTCGTCCAGGCCTTCAAGCGCCTTTCTGCTTTCTTTCACTTTCATCTTACAAGCCCTCGCGCAGCACTATGTGCGTCTTAATGGGGAGCTTATGCTGGGCACGAACCATGGCTTCCCGAGCGAGTTCAAGGGGAACACCCTTGATTTCGTAAAGGATACGGCCAGGCTTCACCGGAGCATACCAACCGGCGGGCGCGCCTTTCCCCTTACCCATCCGCACTTCAAGAGGCTTGGAGGTATAAGGATGGTCGGGGAATATACGGATCCAGACCCGGCCGCCGCGCTTGATATGGCGCATCATGGCGATACGGGCAGCTTCAATCTGCTGGTTCGTCAGCTTTCCGGATTCAAGGGCCTTGAGACCCACATCACCGAAAGCCACGCTCGCGCCGCGCAGCGCGGGGCCCTTGATCCGGCCCTTCTGACGCTTGCGGAATTTTACTTTTTTAGGGCTGAGCATTACTGTTCCACCTCGGTGTCAAGTATTTCACCCTTGAAGATCCACACCTTTACGCCAATTTTGCCGTAGGTGGTGTTCGCTTCAGCATAGCCATAATCAATGTCGGCACGAAGCGTCTGCAGGGGCACCCGACCGTCGCGGTACCATTCGGTCCGGGCAATTTCCGCGCCGGCCAGACGGCCCGCGCAGTTGATCTTGATGCCTTCAGCGCCGAATTTGCGGGCCATGGCAACAGTGCGCTTCATGGCGCGGCGGAAAGCCACGCGCCGTTCAAGCTGCTGGGCCACGGATTCAGCCACGAGTTGGGCGTCCGCTTCCGGACGACGGATCTCGTTGACTTCAATCACAAACTCTTTGCCGAACTGCTTCTTCAGATCGCCGCGAAGTTTTTCAATTTCCACACCCTTGCGGCCAATGATGATGCCGGGCCGGGCAGTGGAAAGGATAAGACGAACCTTGCCGCCCGCGCGTTCGATCTCGATTTTCGAGATGCCCGCGGAATAGAGCAGCTTTTTAACATGTGTACGAATCGTGTGGTCTTCGAACACGAAGGCCGGGTACTCTTTTTTACTGTACCAGCGTGATTGCCAGTTCTTGTTGTACCCGAGCCGGAACCCGAAGGGATGTACTTTCTGACCCATGGCGTAATTCCTAGTTCTCGGCAAGAATGACGGTGATGTGGCTGGTGCGCTTACGAATATGCGTGGCGCGGCCTTGCGCGCGGGGCATGAAACGCTTCCAGGTGGGGCCTTCGTTGACAAGCACCTGCTTCACGATCAGGGCATCCACGTTCACGCCGGCAACCTGTTCGGCATTGGCGAGAGCGCTCCGCATGACCTTGCGTATCATTTCAGCGCCTTTCTGGGGCGTGAAAAGCAGGATATTCATGGCGTCTTCCACGGGCTTGCCGACAACGTTCTGGGCGACGATGCGGGTCTTGCGCGGAGAAACGCGGATAAACTTGGCTGTTGCTTTCGATTCCATATCAGTCACCCGTTACCGCTTACCGGCTTTGGTTTTCTTGTCGCCAGCATGGCCGTGGAACGTGCGCGTGGGGGAGAATTCACCCAACTTGTGCCCGACCATGTTTTCGGTGACAAACACCGGGATGAACTTTTTCCCGTTATGCACGGCAAAGGTGTAGCCCACCATTTCCGGCACGATGGTGGAACGGCGGGACCAGGTCTTGATGACCCGGCGGTCGCTGTTGGCAACGGCCGCTTCCACTTTCTTTTCCAGATGGCCGTCTATAAAGGGGCCTTTCTTAAGAGATCTCGGCATTGTTATCTCCTACCTACTTCCGACGACGGGTAATGATCAGCTTCGAAGAAGCTTTCTTTCTGTCGCGGGTCTTGTAACCCTTGGTGGGCTTGCCCCACGGGGTCACGGGGTGACGACCGCCAGAGCTTCTGCCTTCACCACCGCCCAGGGGGTGATCCACCGGGTTCATGGCGACGCCGCGTACCTTGGGACGACGGCCGAGCCAGCGGTTGCGGCCGGCTTTGCCCAGGGAAATGTTTTCATGCTGGATGTTGCCGACCTGACCCACAGTGGCGCAGCCGGAAGCGAGCACTTTACGCACTTCGCCGGAAGGAAGCCGCAGGAACACGTACTTGCCTTCCTTGGCAACCATCTGGGCGTAGGTTCCGGCGGAGCGGCAGAGCTGGCCGCCGCGGCCGGGGGAAAGCTCAACGTTATGGATGAGCGTACCCACGGGAATTTTCACCATGGCAAGCGTGTTGCCGGGCTTGATGTCAGCGCCTTCTCCGGCCATGACGGAATCGCCCACGCCGAGGCCCACAGGGGCCAGGATGTAACGCTTTTCGCCATCGCTGTAGTGGAGCAGGGCGATGCGGGCCGAGCGGTTGGGATCGTATTCGATGCCCGCGACCTTGGCCATAATGCCCGTCTTGTCACGCTTGAAGTCGATGATACGGTACAGACGCTTGTGTCCGCCACCGCGACGGCGGCTGGTCACGCGACCGTTGTTGTTACGGCCCGCCTTCTTGGTAAGCCCTATGGTCAGGGACTTTTCCGGCGTCTTCTTGGTAATTTCCTCGAAGTCGGACATGGTCATGCCACGCCGGCCCGCCGAGGTGGGGTTCAATTTACGAATAGCCATTCTCTACACCCCTTCAAAGAATTCGATCTTGTCGCCGGGAGCGAGGGTGACATAGGCTTTCTTGTAGCCGGCCACGGTGCCCACGACGCGGCCCTGGCGAACCCGGGCCAAAGGTTTATGAGAGACCACCCGCACCTGGGTAACCTTGACCTTGAAGGCCTCTTCCACGGCGCGGCCGATTTCAATCTTGTTGGCTCTGGGGCTAACATAAAAGGCCACCTGGCCGGAACCGTCGCGCAGAAACGTGGACTTTTCCGAAACCAGCGGCTTGATGAGTATTTGCGAATAATCCATGACTGGCCTCTTACATCAGGCGAGCCGCAATCGGCTCGACAGCGCCCTCAAGAAGGACGAGCTGGGGATGAAGAAGAATGGAATACACGTTCAGCTCTTCCGGGGTCATCAGGGTGATGCCGGGAATGTTTTTCGCGGAACGCGCAAGAACCTGATCTTCATGCGGGGTGATGATGAGAGCCTTTCTGAGGCCCAGGGTCTTGGCGACCTGCGCGAAGAGTTTCGTCTTCGCTTCGGCCAGTTCGATCCCTTTCACCACGAGGAGCTTTTCATCCACAAGGCGGGAGGAAAGCGCCATGCGCAGGGCAAGGGCGCGAACCTTCTTGTTCACCTTGAAGGAGTAATCCCGGGGCTGGGGGCCGAACGTAACGGCACCGCCGCGCCACACGGGGGAAATGTTGGTGCCGGAGCGGGCGCGGCCCGTTCCTTTCTGCCGCCAGGGCTTCGCGCCACCGCCGAGCATTTTTGCACGGTTCAGCGTCGAATGGGTGCCGGCACGCTTGGCAGCGCGCTGCGCACGGACCACGAAATTCAGAATCTCGGGACGGACGGCGACTTCGAACACTTCGGAAGCCAGGGTGATTTCACCGGTTTCCTGCTTGTTCTGATCGTATACTTTTACCACAGCCATTGTAGATTCCTCTCGCGTTACTACTGCTTGCGCACCATGACCAGGCCGTTGGCGGGACCGGGTACCGGGCCCTTGACCAGGATCAGGTTCTCTTCGGGTCGTACTTCCACCACCTGGATGCTCTGGACGGTGACGCGTTTAGCGCCCATGCGTCCTGCCATCTTTTTGTTCTTCCACACCTTGCCGGGCTCGGTGTTGTTACCGATAGACCCGCCGGAACGGTGAGTTTTTTCGGTACCGTGGGTGGCGGATTCGCCCGCGAAGTTCCAGCGCTTCATAACGCCGGCCGTGCCTTTACCGATGCTTTTGCCCGTGACCTTGACGTACTCGCCGGGCGTAAAGAGCGAAACCGTCAGTTCATCGCCCACAGCCTGTTCGGCGGGGGATTCAAGGCGGATTTCGCGAAGAGTGCGGAAGAGACCTTTGCCGGTCTTTTCGCAGTGGCCTTTTTCAGCCTTGGTCAGATGCTTTTCCTTGGCGGCGTCGTACGCGATCTGGATGGCGTCGTAGCCGTCCTTTTCCGCGCCCTTGACCTGCATCACCGGGCAGGGCCCGGCCTGGATGACAGTCACGGGAAGCGAGCTGCCGTCAGGAGCGAATATGCGGGTCATTCCGAGCTTGCGACCCAAAAGTGCCATTTTCTCAGCCATGACGTCTCTCCCTAAAGTTTAATTTCCACGTCCACGCCGGCCGGCAGGGAGAGCTTGCCGAGCGCGTCCACGGTTTGCTGGGTGGGCTCAAGAATATCCATAAGCCGCTTGTGCACGCGCATCTCGAACTGTTCACGGGACTTTTTGTCAACGTGTACGGAACGGTTCACCGTGTACTTGTGGATGTTGGTGGGCAGGGGAATGGGTCCCGCAACGCCCGCGCCGGTATTGCGCGCCGTATCCACGATCTCGGCCACCGCCTTGTCCAGGATGCGGTAATCGTAGGCCTTAAGCTTGATCCTGATACGATCACTGCTAACTGTCGTCATTGCTATTACTCCGTTCTCAGGAAAACATTCCCGGAAAAGCCTTCCAGCCTTTTCGGGGCCTCATTCGCCGGTCACCCCCCTCAAGGAGGGGCCGGTACGATCTGTAGTCTGAGGAAAAAAAAGACGGCCGCACCGGCTGTCTGATCCTTTCCTCATGGACGTTGGATCGTTATGATTTCTGCCGGCCCGGCCTTCGCGCGACAAAGTCGCAGAGGTCAGGGGGGCGCAGGCGTGCCGGATAAAGGATATCCCCTGAAGGATGTTCCCCCGCGGTATTTCCGCGTTCCGGGCATGTTCACTGCCTTACAGTCCTGTTCGGACTGGAACGGCGCGACATTTTAAGGGCTTTCGTTTCCGGCACAGCCGGATCCTAACGGCCCAGGCATTAAACAACGCCTGCAAATGTCAATTCCGATCGGCTGGGAGCCTGAGGCGTGGCCACAAGTCTTGTACGACCGGATGCATTCAGGAGGGGTTCAACCCCGTCCTTCCCCTGCCGTTACAGGGGTGTGAAAGCTGCTCTATCCGTCTAAGACGAACAGAGACGTGATACATACACAGCAGATGCGGGCAGGTCAATATTTTTTTCGGGAAATACTGGAAAAGTTTTTTTGGGGGGGAGGGGAGGCTGGTTTGTGAAAGGTGTGGGGGCATGTGGGAGATGCGGGGCAAAGATGGCTGTTCGCGGTCTTTATGGGAAAACAGCCTTTCGCCCTGTGAGGGCCGTTCTCCGGCTGGCGTGAGGTTCAAATACTTGAGTATGTTCACCTCCCGCCATCCGGAGAACGGCCCTCACAAAACGAAATTCTTATTTTCCCACAAAAACCGTGAACGACAGCACTCCGCGCGAGATACGTGTGGTGCACATGCCGGAATTGGTTCGCGCGGAGGATTTTGTGGCTTCGCGTCCTTCGGATTGCGTCCGGTCCATTGCCGGGTGCGGACGCGACGGACGTGCGCGTGATGCCTCCGGCTGGAGTTTGCTGACTCGGGGAGTTGATTTTGGAGGGCTGTTCTTTGGGCGTGATCTGTAAAGCGTTGCTGACGCCTGCTCGTTGCACAGTCCTTATTATATAGGATGAAAGGAATTATTTTGTGCCACCCTTGCGTAGCATCCACCGGATGACATGGGGATCTTCTGTAGGGAAAATGAGTCGTTTACTCTGGATCGAGGACCAGGCGAAGTCCTATGCGGGAAAATACGGGGTCTTCCGGCCTGAAAACTCCGGGCTCCAATGTGCAATAGGAGGCGAGATATATCCATCTGTCGCCACTATGCACCTGGTATGATTTGGGCGAAGGGACGGCGTTAGAAGGGGCTTGGGCTGTATTCCGGCTGTGCGTCCATTCGTGGACATTACCTGCCAGATCATAGATACCATAGCGGTTTGGTTTCTTCTGGCCGACGGGATGGGTGGGATCTTCGGCGTTTTTATAAAACCAGGCATGGTCGCCAAAAAAGTCGTTTGCAGCCGCCCAGGTTGTCGGTTCCTGCTGGGAAGAATAACTCGGCTCCGCTCCGCTAAAAAGCGCGTACAGCCATTCCATTTCAGTGGGCAGACGGTACCGCTCATGCCCCTCCTTGCTGTTCAGACGCCTGATAAATTCCTGGGCCTCGTCCCATGAAACATGTTCCACGGGATGATGAGGGCCCTTGAAGCGCGAGGGATTGTTTTCAGCTCCCATCACCGCCGTCCATTGTTCCTGCGTCACCTCATATATTCCCAGATAGAAGGCTTTGTCGGCGATCGCCGCTTTGCCGCGCGACCGTGCCCGCTTCCTCTCGGAATCATGATTGCGTTCCAGTGAAACAGACCCTGCAGGGACGAGGGCGAACTCCATGCCGATGCTGTTGGTGTATATATTCTGGTCGTCGTTCGCTTTGGCTTCCGCTGTGCTGACGAACAGCAGGACAGCGCAGAGCGCCGAGACACAGGTTTTCCAGTTCCACATTATATCACCTGGTTGCCATGGTTTTGTTTGGTCACGTTCATAGTCATGCTCGCCGCGTATTCCCGTATCCGCCTATTCCGCTGAAAGGACCAGCCGAAAACCCAGGTTGTCTTTCCGGCTCTCCGGTGCGTTACGGCTCCGGCTGCCGGATTGGCAGTCCCCGGCATCGTTGCGCCAGCTGCCGCCGCGTCCCACGCGGGAGGAGCCGGACGAAGGCCCCGTGGGGTCTGTTCTGTTTTCCATGGGATAGCTTCCATACCAATCCTGCACCCATTCCCGGACGTTGCCGTACATATCATACAATCCCAAGGGATTCGGCTGCTTCTGTCCCACGGGCTGGGTGTTTTTATCGTTATTATTCCAAAACCAGGCGTAGTGATCCAGCGTGTCCTCACTATCGCCAAAAAAATACCGGGTGGAGGAACCGGCTCTGGCTGCGTATTCCCATTCCGCTTCCGTGGGCAGGCGGTATCTGTTCATGCCTTCTTTCTGGTTCAGTTTATGGATGAAGGCCTGAACATCATTCCAGGAAACCTGTTCCACTGGATTATTACGGCCTTTGAACTGCGCGGGGTTGCTGCCCATCACCGCTTCCCACTGCTCTTGCGTCACTTCGCAGGTTCCAAGGTAGAAGGGCTTGCTGATGGTCACCGTGAACGCCGCCTTGCTGTTCGCACTTTCCTTTGCGTCGGGGCTGGATTCCATCATGAACGAACCCGCCGGGATGAGGACGAACTCCATACCAAGGCTGTTGGTGTGGGGTCAGGGCGTCAGCCGTGGCAGCGCCCGCTATGCTGGCGCTTAACAAGGGTGAGGCACAGCGCCCAGAAGAAAATGTTGCTTCGCATGTGTCACAACCGGTTTGCGTTAAGAGTTTGAACACCATGGATACAGAGTAATAGTCATGCTTTGCGGAACGGGAATGCTTGCTTTTGCCAGTCTACTCTGCAGAAATGGCTAAACGAAATCCTGTTTTTGCACTACGATGTATTGGCGATCCTCTACCTCGTGCCGCGGAATTGCATGTGAGGATACTATCCCCGAAAGCGCCGCCACGAACTACACGTTCCGTGCCTTCTGATGGCCCTTCGGGGTCGTACCTCGGACTGTCGGCGTAGTATGTGGGACTATGAAAGTCCTGTACCCATTCCTCGACGTTGCCGTACATATCATGCAATCCCCAAGGGTTAGGGAGTTTCCCTCCCACCGGGCGGGGTTTTTCAGAATTGTTATAGCACCACGCATAGCCGGAGAGTTCATCCACGTCTTTTCCAAAAAAGAAGAGGTCGTGTGTCTCGGCTTTGGCTGCATATTCCCATTCTGCTTCTGTGGGCAGGCGGTAGCGGGAATGTCCTTCTTTAGTGTTCAGCCGCGTGATGAACTCCTGGGCATCATCCCAGGACACCATATTCACGGGGCAGTTCTGGCATTTGTTTTCCGATGGATTATTACCCATCACCGTCTCCCACTGAGCTTGTGTGACCTCGTATTTGCCTAGATAAAAAGATCTGCTGTGGGTCACTTTATGCGGTGTTATCGCCCAATAGAATAGCTCACCATATCCTCCCGCATCAGTACCCATCATGAACGACCCCGCCGGAATGCGTACGAACTCCATGCCGATACTGTTGGTATGTGTGGGGCCAGAAATTTGTCTTGATATGTTTTGAGTAGGGCCGCTTTGAAATAACAGCCACAGACACGCGAGGGCCAATACCAGGCACGCCAGCTTCCAGTATCCCAGCGGGTTTCTGTTTTTCAAAACAGTATTCTTTAATGTGTCCCGAATCCTCAGAGTGGAATCCTGCAAGGGCTCTGCCGAAGATTTTGTTGACGGGCGTTCCGGTTCACGCTGTACGAAAGGCTCCGGCTCTTCGGGGCTAGAATCCAGGGGGATAAATACCAGGCGGAAGCCCAGGTT
>JAJDHY010000001.1 GCA_030266385.1 Desulfovibrio sp. OttesenSCG-928-I05 | reverse complement strand
CTCTCAGGCCGAAGCGCTTGAGACTGTTCTGAGCGACGCCCTCGACACGCCCCCCGCTCTGGGGAGCGATGCGGAAGCGAATGCCGGGCAGTCACCTGAACAGGTGAGCGTCCCCGCAGAAGAACGCCGTGAAGAGGGCACTACACAGAGTGAAGCGGCGACCCCGGCAACCGGACCGGTCGCCGGGGATGCGGCTGCCACCTCTGCCCCTGCTCCTGCCCCTGTTCCAGTCAGACCGCTTGCCAAAAAGCATACGGCACCCCTTATCTCTGTCTCTGTCGGCGGTTCGGGCGCGAGAAAGAATCGCAAGGTGACCGCGGTTACCAAGACCGAAAAGTCCAAACCTGTCCAGCCGGTAAAAACCAGCGGAGAATCATCCGAAAAACCGGTGAAGGAAGAGTTTTCTCTGGTCGGCCTCAAGGCGGAAGATATTGTGCCGGACCGTGTGGCTGCCGCCGATACGGCCCTGCCGACGCCGCGTGATGGGGAAACAGCGCGTGAAACGGCGCGTCCCGCCCCGGCTGCCGCTCCCGGAAAAGAGGAACCCGCACGTCCTGTTGATGCTGCCGGTGAACCTGCTCTGAACGCCACCCCGGAAACGGCTCCGGAAAGTGCGGCCCCGAAAGATACCCGCGAAACCGAAGCGTCTGACAACGCCGGACGGTCCGGCTCGGCCCGCGAACTGCCGCTTCTGGACATGATCATCACCGACGAGGACATGACGGAGGAGGACGACGTTCTGCCCGCCGCACATGAAGAAGGGAGCGCCTACGCTCAAACTTCGAACGAAGCGGATGCGCCGTCCCGGCCCAGCCCGACGGAAGCTGTTTCCGCGCAGACTCCTGCCGTACAGCCGGTTGCCGGGAACATTCCCCTGCCGGGTGAAAACGACAGCGTCAGTACCGAGATGCTGCCTTTTATTCCCGGTCTGCTCTATGAAATGGATGATGCGCTGAAGGATGCGCGGCAGGGGATAGCCGACAAGAGTTCGCTTCTGGTGCAGGAGGCCTCCAAGCGTCTGGCCGACAAGGCTTCCGCCTTTAATCTGCAAGTGCTGGAGCGCGTATCCCGCTGTGTTGAGCGGGCGGCGGCGGCTGACGATCTGGAAGCCGTGGGTGATCTGTTCGCGGAACTGGAGCAGCTTACCCTGCGCTACAAGGAAGCCCTGCGGCGTTGCCACCAGAACGCATCGTGGTAACCGGGCGAGAAAGGACGCGATGACGATATGAACGACGTACGTGAGAGAATTCTGAACGCGGCGCTGACGCTTTTCTCGGCCAACGGGTTTTCAGGCACAACCTCCAGCGCTCTGGCCAGGGGGGCGGGCATAGCCGAAGGAACGCTGTTCCGGCATTTTCGCTCGAAGCATGAAATATTGCTCACCCTGCTGCGCAAGGTGAAGGGGGAATTGATTCACAGCGTGGAAAAGCGTCTGGAATCAAGTCGTTGTCACAACGGGATGGAGCGCGTGCTTGCCACGGTCAGGGAATATTATTCCCTTGCCTCCAGCCCGCTGCCGGAGTTCAGCATTATTTTCCGCGACGTTCTGTCCACAAACCCGCAGGACAGCAACGCCGAGGCGCGGGAAGCCGTCAAGGACGCCTACGCGTACCTTATCTCCTTACTGGAACAAGCCATTGAGGCGGGCCGGGAAGACGGTTCCATCCGCCCGGACGTGCGCAGCCACGCGACGGCAGCCGTCCTGCTTGGTACCGTCGTCGGTTCAGCCAGGGCCATTCACTTTGATTTTGTGACGCTGGAAACCGTATCAAACGAATTCCTCAAGGAGTGCTGCGTTCGCTTTCTCGCTCCCTACGGGACAACCGGCGATGTCACTTCTGCGGATCGTGAGGAATGCGGGCCTGACGGAAAATAGCCGATTCTTTACGCGTATCCCCGCGCAGCCCTCTGCCCGGATTAACCCAGAATTCGCGGTCCGCGACCCAGCCGGGCACCTTGCCCCACACGGATGCGAACTCGGATGCCCCATAAAGCGCTTCGGGGGAATAGGGGGCGCTTCGGCCCGGCAGTGTCCAGAGAACCTGTTCTTTGGTCACGAGCGTCCGGGCCCCGGAATCCCTCGCCGCCCGGAGGCAGAAATCGGCATCTTCGTACCCTCCGGGAGCGAAACGCAGCGAAAATCCGCCCAGAGCGTTGAACAGCTGTTTTTCCACCATCATGCAGACAGCGGCGGCGCATTCCGTCGCGTACAGCCCCGTGTTATCCGGTGCGCTGTCCGCATCGCCGCCCACGTTGCCACCTGCCACCGTATGCCGCAGCACGCCTTCGGTATCGACCGCTCCGCCGCGTAAAAGGGTACCATCCGGCCCGCGCAAGGTGGCCGAGATAACGGCGTCATCCGGGGCCGCCAGCATCGCCGCAAGGCATTTCGCCTCCATCATCACGTCCTGACTGAGAAACAGCAGTTGTTTTCCCGTCGCCCGCGCCGCCGCGTAATTGTTGGCCAGCACGCGGCCAACCCGTTCGGGATGTTCGATAAGCGTCAAATCGCCGTCAATGGAACGGTTCAGCCAGGCGGCGGTACCGGGATCTCCATCCACACTGAGAATAATTTCCGCATCGTCGGGATACGCCTCGACAAGCATTGAAAGGCACTGTGCGATTTCCGGGCTTTGCCGGTCGCAGTGCACGATGATTGAGAGAGGCGATTCCTGCTGGCTGAAACGGCGGTGCGTCCGTGCGTTTTTGACACCTGTGGCCAGTTCCGCGACTCTGGGCATACCAGACAGGTATTCCCCCAGCAGCCGCACGTGCAAGCGCGATCTGCCCATGGCGTCCGTATCTTTCGAAAGGGAAACAGCCCCTTCCCGCACCGTGTATTCGGCTGTGGCCAGGTTCAGGAATATGAAATCAAAATGACGGGAAAGGCGCAGCCATAAATCCCAGTCCTCGTGCCGGTCCAGATGTTCCTTGAATTTCCCGGTGATATCCAGACAGCTTTTTTCGTGTATAACGCACAGGGTCGGGATGTAGTTTCCCTCGCACAGTTTTTGCGGGTCAAATTCCTGATTCCACGACACCCGTCGGGATACCGTGACGTACTCCCCATCCTCGCGTTTCTGCTGCGCTTCGTTGGCGAGCGAATACGCCACAGCCGTGTTATGTTTCAGCATGGCCACCAGCAGAATCTGCAAGTGATCCTCATAATAGAAGTCGTCATCGTCCAGATACGCGATAAAGCGGCCGCTCGCCGCATCCAGCGCCCTGTTCCGTGACGCCGCCACACCCATATTTACCTCGTTTTCAAGGGCGACTATGCGCAGCGTTGTCGCAAACTCCGCAAGAACGGGCGCAGGGTCAACCCCGCCATCGTTGACAACGATGACTTCAAAATCCGTGAACAGCTGGCGGCACAGGCTTTTCAAGGCTGTACGCAACAGCTCCGGCCTGTCTCTGGTGGTAATGATCACCGAAGCCAGTGGCGCGTTGCAGGTATCGGAGCACGGCTGGGTATGTTCGGACATGGTGTTCCCCATATGTCAAAATAGTGTATAGTGTACTGTTTAAGCAAAAAATGCACCAAAGAACAGAGGGGAAATGAACGCCTGTTTGCCGGGGCTATTCTTTCTCTCCCATCCTTCCTGCGCCTCTCGCTTGACAAGAAGCGCATCTGGTTGGAAACTCCCTCTTTATCGTATCCACCCATTGCCGGGCCATGCCCTACGGAGCCTTCATGAAAAACTATCGCATCGCCTTTATTCCCGGGGACGGCGTTGGTCCCGAAGTCGCGCTTGAAACCCGTAAAACCCTTGAGGAATGCGGGCGCCTTTTTTCCTTTGCCATCAACAGCGAAACCTTTGCCTGGGACTGTGATTATTATCTTGAACACGGACGCATGATGCCGGAAAACGCCCTGGAGATTCTCAAGGGCTTTGACGCCATTTTCCTTGGATCCGTTGGTGATCCTTCCAAGGCTCCGGATCATGTTTCCCTTTCCAGTCTGCTGGAAATCCGCAAAGGCTTTGATCTTTACGTGAATCTGCGTCCCATTATCCTGCACAAGGGCGTGCCCAGCCCCATCACTACCGCCACCCCGGAAACTGTGGATATGGTGGTGGTGCGCGAGAACACGGAAGGCGAGTACGCCCGGCTCGGCGGTATCTTCGCCCCGGACGCGCCCAACGGTTTCGCCACCCAGATGGCTGTTTTTTCCCGCAAGGGATGCGAACGGGTCATGCGCTACGCCTTTGAGCTTGCCCGCACCCGTAAGGCCCAGGGATACAAGGGCAAGGTGACCAGTTGCACCAAGTCCAACGCGCTGAACTACTCCATGGTGTACTGGGATACGATTTTCAGGGAAGTGGCCGCCGAATACCCGGATATCGAGACGAACTACCTGCTTGTGGATGCGCTTTCCATGATCATGATCACCGACCCGGGCCAGTTCGACGTGATTGTGGCTTCCAACCTGTTCGGCGATATCATTACCGACCTCGGCTCCGTCCTGCAGGGCGGTATAGGCGTCGCCGCCGGGGCCAATCTGGATCCGGAACGCCGCTTCCCTTCCATGTTCGAGCCGATTCACGGTTCCGCCCTCGCTCTGGCGGGCAAAGGTGTGGTCAACCCCATCGCCTCCATCGAATCGGGGCGCATGATGCTTGAATACCTTGGTGAGACCGAAGCCGCCGGGGCGCTGCTCAAGGCCGTGCAGTCTGTCCTTGCGAAAGGCGATGTGCGCACCCGTGATATGGGCGGCCAAAGCGGCACCGCCGAAGTCGGTGATGCCATCCGGGCGGCGCTGAAAGCGTAGCGCTTTACGAGACAGGGGAGGGGGCTTCACCCCTCTCCCTTTTTTTGGCCTGTCCGTTTATAATGGAATATGGCGCAGCCCCGGCACGGGGCCTTTCGTGCATGTTCCGGCAAACAGGTTGCCGGGTTGGAGAATTCTGTGTCCGGTTCCACTGCTCATAAAACGGCCCCGCAGGAGCCGCCCGCCGGGAAGCCTTCTGCGCTCACCATCTGGTTCTGGGCCATCCGGCCACGGACGCTGCCACTGGCCGCCGCCGCCATCATTCTTGGGTATGGCCTCGCCTCGCTGTACGGTGATGCCTCTGAAGCCGTCCTGCTGCTGGCGCTTCTAACGGCGCTGCTGCTGCAAGTCCTGTCCAATCTGGCCAATGACTACGGCGACGGCGTGAAAGGGACGGATGGCGCGGACCGCCTTGGGCCCCTGCGGATGGTGGTCAGCGGGCTGACCAGCGCGGACGGCATGTTCCGGGCGGTGGTGCTGGCTGCGGGGCTTTCTCTGGTTTCCGGCTCGGCGCTGCTGCTGGTTGCCGCCTGGGGCGACTGGCCGCTGTTTTTTTTCTTTATCGGCCTCGGCGCGGCCTGTGTGGTGGCGGCCATTGCGTATACCATGGGGAAAAGGCCCTACGGCTACTATGGTCTCGGCGATTTCATGGCCTGGCTTTTCTTCGGGCCGGTGGCGGTGATGGGCGCTGCCGTGCTGTGCGGTTCTCCGGTGACGGCTCCTTTGTGGCTGGCCGGTTTCGCGGCGGGTTTTTGCAGCTCTTCCGTTTTGAATATCAACAACATGCGGGATATAGAAACGGACCGGAAGGCGGGCAAGCGCTCCGTGGCCGTGCGTCTGGGGCTGGAGCGGGCCAGAAAATACCACGCGGGTATGACGGTATGCATCGTTCTCTTGTGGGGGCTGATCTGGCTGCTTGTGAAACCGGCCTTTCTCTGGGGGCTTTTCTTTGCCCTGCCGTTGATACGCAGCACCTGGCTGGCGGTGACCAGAGCGGGTGACGCGGCCTGTCTCAATACGCAGCTCAAACATACTGTGCTGTCGTCCGCGTTCCTCGGCTGCGGTATGACGCTCCTTCTGCTCCTCGTATAACTTGCGGCCATCAGGCCGGTTTTGTGTGCGCCTGTGTTCAGGCAAGGCGGAGCGCGCGCGGCTTTTGGCCGTGTATCCCCTGCTTTTCTTTTCCGGCGGGCTGGTATAAGAGAGACTTCCCTTGAACCTCCAGCATCAAAAGCAGTTTTCCCATGCGTCTTTCCATCCAGAACCTTGCCAAGGCCTTTGGCGGCCGGGATATCCTCAGCGATTTTTCTCTTGAAATTCACTCCGGTACGCGTTTGTGCGTCGCCGGACCCAACGGTACGGGGAAATCCACCCTGTTGCGCATTCTGGCGGATGTTGAAGCGCCGGATGCGGGCAAGGTTGTGCTGCCCAAAGGGGCCCGGCTCGGCTATGTGGAACAGGAATTGACCGAAAGCTGCCTGCAACGCGAACTGCTGGCCTATGTTCTGGATGTGCTGCCGGACTGGAACGACTTCTGGGTAGCCTGGGATGCGGCGGTGCAGGCGCAGGATCAGGCGGCCATAACCCGGCTGGGCCAGCGGCAGGCGGAACTGGAACAGATGTACGGCTATAACCCGGAACACCGGGCCAAGGCGGTGCTTTCCGGTCTGGGCTTCGCGGAAGATAAATGGACCCGCCCGTTAACGGAACTTTCCGGCGGCTGGCGGGAAAGAGCCAAACTGGCCCGGATTCTGACGGCCGGGGCCGATGTGTTGCTGCTGGACGAACCGACAAACCACCTGGATCTTGACGCGGTGGAGTGGCTTGAATCGTTCCTGATGGAATACGAAGGTATTCTGGTTTTCGTGGCGCACGACCGTGTGTTCATGGATACCATCAGCACGCATATTTTGTATCTTGGTCTCGGTAAGCCCTTGTTCCGTAAAGGGAATTTCAGTCAGTTCATCGCGCTGCATCAGGAAATGGAAGAGCAGCAGGAACGGCTCGCCGCGCGTTTGCAGGATGAGATCGAGCGCAAGATGGCCTTTGTCCGCCGTTTCAAGGCCAAGGCCACCAAGGCCCGGCAGGCCGGTTCCCGTCAGAAGATGGCAAAGCGACTGGAAAAGGAACTCGAAAGCATTGAGAAAAGCCCGGTCCGTCGCGATCTGGATTTTAAATGGCCCGAGCCGCCCCAGTCGGACCGCACGGTGTTGTCCGTATCCGATCTGGCGTTTCATTTCCCTGACGGCAAGCATATGTGGGATGCGCTCTCCTTTACCATATACCGGGGGCAGAAAATTGCTCTTGTCGGGCATAACGGCTGCGGTAAATCCACGCTGTTGCGGCTGCTGACCGGGAAACTGGAAAAGACCGGCGGAACGGTCCAACTGGGCCAGATGGTGAAGCTCGGCTATTTCAGCCAGCATCAGCTTGAGACGCTGAACCCGGATAATACGGTGCTCGGTGAGATACGGCGTCTTTCGGACCCGCGGACCACAGAGGAAGAGCTGATGAGCGTGCTCGGGCTTTTCCTGCTGGGGCAGAACTATTTTGACCGCATCGTCGGCACCCTGTCCGGCGGCGAGAAAAGCAGACTGATTCTGGGGACCCTGTTTCTGGCGCGCTGCAATTTTCTTGTGCTGGACGAACCCACGAACCACCTTGATCTGGAAAGCCGGGAAGCGCTGGTTGAGGCGCTGGCGGAGTATCCGGGCACGGTGCTCATGGTGGCGCACGACCGCTACCTGCTTTCCACTGTGGCCGACGAGATCTGGCAACTGGACGAGGGCGCGTTTACCACGTTTGACCGGGGCTACGAGCAATATATGGCTGCGCGACGGGATGCCGTGTCGGCTGCATCTTCCCGGACGGGAATGGGGCTGAAACAGGGCGGTGCGGACAGTTTCGGCGTACAGGATGCGGATTCTGGCGGGCGTCCTTCCCTTTCCCGTGAGGAGCAAAAGCGCCTCAAGCGGGAACAGGGGGAGTTGCGGAACGCGCTGTATAAGGAAATGAAGCCCGTGCAGGAGCAATATGCCGCGCTGGAACGGGAACTGGAAGCTGTATTGACGGAGCAATCGGAAACCGAAGCGACGTTGGCCGACCCCGCCGTTTACGCCGACGGAGCAAAGGCGACGGAGCTTTTGAAGAGCTTCCATGCCTTGCAGACCCGCGCGGAAGATTTGCTGGAAGCGATGACCCCTCTGGAAGAACAGCTTGCCGCGTTTGAAAACCGTCGGCTGGCACTGAGCGAGGAGTAGGGTATGACAGGCTATCTGGAAGCACTGCGCTACGACGGTCAGGAAGTTAATCCGCTTTTTTCCTTTCTCGGCGCGCGCCTTGAACGGGCCGAAGACGGGGAGGCCGAAATACGCATGCCCCTCAGTGACGGCATCATTCAGGGCGCGGGTGTTGTGGCGGGCGGTATTCTTGCCACTCTGGCTGACGAAGCCATGGCTCACGCAGTCCTTTCCCTGCTGCCCGCCGGACGCATGGCGGTGACGGCGGAGATGAATATACGCTATCTGCGTTCCGCCCGCCCCGGCGACGGGGGCGACCTTGTGGCGCGGGCAAAGGTTGTGAAGCCCGGCAGAAACCTGATTGTCGCCGAAGCGTCGGTATTCGGCATCGAAGAAAAGCTGCTGGCTACGGCTGGCGGCACTTTCTGGGCGCTCCCGGAGACGAAGTAGGCAGGGGCCAGCGCGTGGAACCGGCAACGGATGGACCCGGCATTTCGACGATGTTCGGCGTGTTCAACCGTGAAGGGATGTGCAGTATTGTCCGCTAGTTTCTCAGATCAAGGTACAGCTGTTCATATTTTATTTAAAAAATACATATATTACACATGGTTATAGAAGTAAATTTTTTTTCATGAAAAAAAAGAAAATGTATTGACAATCGAGGGGGTTCAGGGCATATTCCCATCTCGGTTGGGGTGACCCACCGCACTACCTGGAGCGGTAGTTAAGACGGTTATAACGCCGGCCTGTCACGCCGGAGGCCGAGGGTTCAAGTCCCTTCCGCTCCGCCAGTTTTCAAGTCAGGGTACGCCCTGGTATGCCGGGAAGTCTTGTTATAGAAGGCTTCCCGGCTTTCTTTTGTCTGATGCTATCCGATGTAATCCGAATAAATCCCCCGCTTGCCTGGGTACAATCCTGGGTATAGTTGGCAAATGACCGTTCGGATTTTTTAACTCTACCCAGCTTTGCGGGAGGACATCGGAAATGGCGTTGACTATCAAAGGAATTGAGGCGGCAAAGCCCAAACTGAACACAAAAACCGGCAAACTAACCCCTGTCAAACTGTCCGACGGCAATGGGCTTATGCTTTTCGTCACCAGCCAAAATAAAATCTGGCGGGCACGATACTTTTATATGGGGAAGGAACAAAACCTGACTCTTGGCAATTTTCCATTTATGAGCCTGAAAGAAGCGCGGGAAGCCAACTTTGAGTTGCGGCAGCAGCTAGACAGAGGTGAAAACCCCGCCAAGGCACGAAAGGCCAAGCACGAAGAACAGCTTGCCGTTTTCACCGAAGAAAGGCGTATCGCCAGGGGCGAGAGCCACCCGGACAGCCTGGGGGCCATAGCCGAAGATTGGCTTTCCGACGTGCAAAAAAAGTGGAAAAAGAAGACGTTTATTGCCGAAGCCAAGCGGATCAGGAAACACCTGATCCAGCCGTTAGGGCACCTTCTTATCAAGGACGTGAAGGCGCAGGAGCATATACGCCCTTTGTTTCAAGGGCTTGAAGACGCGGGCAAATACACGACCTTAAAGAAGGTTGCCGAAAAGACAGTCAGCATTTTCAACTTTGGCGTTGCTTTGGGTAAGTGCGAACATAACCCGGCCTATGCGATCTGGAAGGGCTTGAATTTCACCAAGCCTTCCAAGAACAACAGCCTTCCGAGCATTACCGATCCCGAAAAAATCGGGCATCTTTTACTGCATATTGACCAATACGCCCAAGGTTCAGTGGATAAACCCAAGAGCCGCAGAAGCATTGAAGTCTGCTATGCAGCCAAAATTTTGCCTTACGTTTTTTTGCGCCCCTCTCACATGGTAGAGGGTGAATGGAGCGAAATAGATTGGGCCGCAAGCCAATGGCTAATCCCCGGCGAGAGGATGAAGAACGGGAAAGACTTCATCGTGCCGCTTTCAAAGCAAGCCGTCAGCCTTTTGAAAGAACTGCACGGTTACACTGGCGGGAATAAGTATATTTTCCATTCGCAGCTTGCGCAGACAGGCCATATCACCATTGAGGCCATGAATAAGGTATTTGCCCGTATCGGCTACAAGGGCGAAATGTGCGGACATGGCTGGCGTCATGCCTTCGTTACCAACTGCAAAGAAAAGTTTGAGTACAGTTCGGACGTAATCTACAAGCAAATGTCCCATACGATTGAAAAAGAATCCGCAAAGGCGACATACGACAAGGCTGAGTTTTTGCCTTCTCGCACTGAAATGATGCAAGATTACGCGGATTATTTGGACAATTTGAAGGCTACCGCCAGCCGGGAAAACCAAACCGAGCAGATCAGGGCTTTGACCCTGCCAGACTTTACCTCGGAGTGTACCCAGGCATCGAAGGCCGCATAGCCCAAAGCGTACCCAGGAAGGCAAGCCTAAGTCTCACAAAACCTAGCAATAGCAACAAAAAAGAACGGTTAATGTGTACCCACGTTGACCGTTCTTTTTTGGTTCCGAAGCCCGCAGCAGTCAGGCCGCCTCAAGCCGGAACCAGGGTGTACCCAAGTGTACCCAGGAACAGAAGGCCGGATAGCCCCAAGTGTACCCAGGAAAGAACGGGGTAAGCCCACAATAGTGAATCATACCAACGAAAAATAACGATCAATGTGTACCCATGCTGACCGTTCATTTTTCCCGTCGCAGAAAAATTTACCCTGCCATACCGTGAGAAAATCATGCAAACCCTGTCAATACAAAAACAAAAATATTTTTGCATACCTCGACATACTCTGACCTTGTAAAAACTCCCATTTTGCCGTTTCGCCCCTGTTTCTCCAGAAACGCATGGTAGCTCTAGGGAAATCATTTCCGAAGGAGCCTACCATGTCCAATGACTTATTGGAAAAATTGCCACCGACAGGTTTTTTACGCATTGCCCAAGTTCTTGAACTTATACCCATCAGCAAGTCTACATGGTGGGATGGAGTTAAGGAAAAGAGGTTTCCGCAGCCTATCAAAATCAGCCCGAAGATAACCGTCTGGCGCGTTGAAGATATACGCGCCCTCATAATCTCCCTTGGCATGGGCAGGAAGTGAGCGCGGCAAGCATGATTACCGCCCCTGGCGGCTCTCATGCGGGCGTCCACCCTGGCGTCCATTCTGGCGTCCAGCCTGACGTCCACCCGTCCACCCTAGCGTGCGACCTGACGTGCGCCCTGGCGTCCACCCTGCCCCCCGTCCGCCCTGACGTCCACCCCGGCGTCCATCCTGAAATCCCCGACGACATCAACCGTATTTCATGCCGCAAAGGGCTTTCAGCCGCACAAATCAACATTATCGGGCTGTTGCTTGCCATCGGGCCAACCGTGACCCCGTACAAGCAACTGTCCGCCGAATTGGAGCGAGTGTACTCAATGATACGATCCCCCGGAGCCGTCCGCCGAAGTGTCGAGCGTCTTGTGAATCGCGGCTATTTACGCCGCAAACAGGCCAAGGTAGGCACCAGCCAGGGCGTTACCTTCACCCTCATTCAAGAAATGCTTTGCCCCCACATCAGAGCGGCAGGGCCATGCCTTTGCGCACCCGTCCACCCTGCCGTCCACCCCGGCGTCCACCCTGACGCCGATTTTGCCCCCTCTATTCTAAGAGAAAAGATAGATAGAAATATTCTTTCTATCTCTTCTGAAAATTCAAAAAGGTATAGCGCACTTCTGGAATCCCTTTCCGAAGAGGACATAGCCTTTCACTGGCCCGAACTGGCCCGCGTCGGTTTCGGCACGGTTCAGATTCGGCAAATCATGCAACGCCGCGCCCAGGTAGGTGAAACGCTTGAGCATATCATGCAGGGCTTGACCTATGCGGAATGGGAGCTTGCCCGCGAGTGCATGACCACCCACAAGGGCGAACCCGTTTCAACTCCGCTGAATTGGGTATTCAAAATCCTTGCGACACAAGGATATTACCCCCGCCCCGCAGCCTACATATCCCCCGCAGAACAGGCCGAGCGTGACCGCGAAGCGACCACGCGCCGGGAGAAGAAAGCCTATGAGGCTCGCCGTGAAGCCGAAGCGGACGCCTGGATCGCCAGCCTGACCCCTGACGCCCGCCAAGAAATACTTGGGCCTGACAACCGCATTGCCATTCCGGCAGCAGTCCGACTTAGACAGCACTTCCGGCAACATATCTGGCCCGACAGGGAAAAGGAGCCAGGCCCGCAAATGGGGGGGCACGGTGAAGGCGGGGCAAACAGCCATGAGCAATAGCGGGAGAATACGTCCTTTCGTTGTCAGTTCGCCATTGGAAAAGCGTCTTGAATGGGCGCGGAGCAAGCAGCGGAAAACCGGCACCGTGGACAAATATCAGGTCAGAAAGTTGTCCGTTCCTTCCCTGTTCCGTTGGGAGCTATCCCTTGCCGATCTGGAAGCGGAGCACCTGTTTATCCGCAACCACAGGGGCGAATACTGCCATACCGGCGTCGCCGGTTTTCAGTTCACCGACCTTGATTTTGAGTGATGCAAACGCTTCTGCGGCGGAAAGACTTTCTCAATTTCCCGCCTTGAAGACAGACCCAGGAAGAAAAATCACTGTGAAGCGAAAAAAGCGCCCTCGCATTGCCGGAAGAGGCCAACAGAGGCCAGCAGCGGCCCGCAAATGCCCTAAGAGGCTGAAAGATGCAGGAAGATGCCCACAGATGCCAAAAGATGCCCGTCCGGTTTTCACCCGGTTTTCGGCAACTGTCGGCAATTTCCAGCAGAACCAGAAGAGGGCCGGACATGGGAAGTAGCTTACTTCGCAACCTATTCCCGACCGGCCCTACGGGGTTTGCTTATTCGCCTGACGGCTCAACGCTAAGAAAGAAGGACAAAAAATGCGGAAATACGTTCTCGCTATCGCGCTTGTTTGCCTCGTGCCGTTTACGGCGGCAGCGAAGGCATATCCACCGGAAGCGCAGCATCACCGGCAAGTGCCGGAATGGCTGGAAGAAGCCTTGACCAAGCATGAATCCCGTTTGAACCCGAACGCCCTGAATATCAACGGCGTTTCTTACTTCCCCGCAACCAGGGCGGACGCCCTGATCCTGCTACGCGGAGCCGTGGCGGACAACGCACGAAGTTTCGACGTCGGGCTTTGGCAAGTCAACAACTGGTGGTGCGGGCAGTTCGGGATCGACCCGGAAGACTTGCTTGATCCCGAATACAACGAGCTATGGGGCCGCTGGGTACTGGCAGAGGAAATTTCCCGGCACGGCCTGACCTGGAAGGCCGTGGGCAAATACCACTCGCCAGACGATGAAAAGGGCCGCGCATACGCTTGGCGAGTTTTTCGGGCGGCAGACAAGGAAAAAGTCAAAGCATGGTTTGAAGGACAACGCAATGCCAAGCAAAAAAATGCACGTTTCAACGTACCTGACGGAAGAGGAATATCGGGAAGTAAAGGCGAACGCCGCCAGGGCGGGCTTATCCCTATCAAAATTCCTACGCCTGACCAGCATGGGCCAGCCAGTAAAAAGCCTTGAATTTGAGAAGGAACGCATGGAATTACGCGCCCTCAAGGGCGCGATAGGCCAGATCGGCGGCTTGCTGAAACAGGCTATTGCCCATGAGGCCGCGCCAAGGGATCAGGTCAATCATCTTTTGCGCAAACTGGACTCCTGCCGCATGGACATTCAAACTTTAATCAAGAAAATAGGCACCTAAGGGCATGATAAGCCGACATATCCCCATCGAACCGGCGAATGACAATTACGGAAGGCTTGCGAAATACCTTGCGCGGCTTGACGAGTACGCCGACGAGAAGGAAATCCCCCTTATGGCGTGGTGCGCCGGTTGCATCGGCGGCGACGACTACCTGGAAGGGATAGCGGAGGCCACGGACACCCAGGCGCTCAATACCCGCAGTAAGGCAAACCCGACCTATCATCTTGTGATCAGTTTCAGACCGGAGGACGAAGCCAAATTGACACCGGTAATTCTGAAAGACATTGAACAGCGTTTTGCCGAAGTGTTGGGGCTTTCCGAGCATCAGAGGCATTGCGCCGTTCATAACGACACGGCAAATCTTCATTTGCAGATTGCCTACAATTTGATTCATCCCGTCACCCACAACCGCAATTACCATTCCCACGACCATACGAAACGTGACCGGCTTTGTCGTCAGCTTGAAAAGGAATACGGCTTGACCGTTGACAACGGCATGGAGAGCAAAGGACAGGCGAAGGGCAACGCGAAGGCCAAGGCCGTAGAGTTGCAGCAGGGCATAGAGTCTTTCGACACCTATGCGAAGCAGTACAAGGAGCAAATCGCACAAGCCCTTGACGCTGCCGAGGGCTGGCAGGACTTGCACAAGGAGTTTGCGAAATATGGTCTTGTCATAAAGCCGCAGAACAACGGCCTTGCCATAAAAAATATGCACGGCAAGCACGGCATGAAAGCCAGTGAACTTGACCGGCGTTTGTCCAAAAAGAGCCTAGAAAAACGCTTTGGAGCGTATGCCGCCCCGGAAAAGGCCGATGCGCGGGAGGTCAACCGCTACAGGGGCAAGCCTGTTCAGCGTTCCCCGGCCCAAGAGGCTCTTTGGGCCGAATATGAGCAGGAAGCCGCAGCCAGGGCCGCAGCCGCCGAAATCGCCAAGCAGCAACAAAGGCAGTCCATTGAGGAAATCAGGGCCAAATGGGCAAGGAAGCGGGCCGAACTGGACAAGCTGACCATCCACAAGCGCAACCGGCAAAACCTGATCCGGATAGCCAAGAAGAAGGAAGCCGCCGAGATTGCCGCCGCCAAGGCCGAAAACCAGAAGGGGCAGGACGCGCTTTATTCCAAGGCGTCCAAGTATTCATGGAATGACTTTTTGCGCGAGAGGGCCGAAGACGGTGACGAAAAAGCCCTTGCCGTGCTTCGGTCGCGCAAAAAGGCTGTCGTGCCGGAAGCCGCGCCAGCCATAGATGAACAGCGCCAGGTCAAGGCCCGCCCGGACTACGCCGCCCTTGCCGCCCTCAAAGCCGAAGCAGCCGAGCAGCAAGCCCGCATTGTGGAATCCGACGAGCTGACACGAAAAGGGAAACGCCAGCTTCAAGCCTTTTTGCGCATGGACGAGTTGACCCAGGAAGAAAAATTGCGTGGTTCCGCCGTTCCATACCTGGACGGGATAACCCGGCGCGTTGACAACAAGGGAGCCGTCATTTTCATCCTGCCAACCGGAGGCCGGATACTTGATACCGGCAACGAGGTTTATTCTTCCGGCAATGACGAGGCCGCGCAGAAGATTGCTCAACTGTATGCGCAAAAGAAATGGGGCAACCGGGTGAAGGCCGACAAGGGCCGTTTGATTTTTGATCAGGAACGGGAAGCCGAGCGGCCAAGCCCGCAGCGGAAAAAGAAAGAATTGTCGAGATAGCTGACCATATCCATATTGACATCACACTAGGTGTGACATATATGTGTAATACATAGTGTGACAAACTAATGCAAGAGGGCCTATGCGGATTTTCAAAAACAAATGGTTTGTCAGATTCACTCGTAAAGAAGGCATACCGGATAGATCCCTGTATGAAGCCGTCAGAGAGATCGAAACGGGCAATTTTGACGCCGACCTTGGTGCAGGAGTATTCAAGCAGCGTATTGCAAGGCCGGGGGAAGGCCAATCGGGAGGATACAGGGTTATTCTCTGTTTCAAGGCCGGGGAGCGAACATTTTTTATCTACGGCTTTGCCAAGTCCGACAGAGACAACATAGCCCAAGACGAAACAAGAGAAATGAAGAAACTGGCGAAAATACTTTTTTCCCTGACAGACCAGCAACTTGAATCAATGTTGCAAAACGGCGATTTTACCGAACTTCCTTGATGAAGGAGGGCATGACCATGACAAAAAGTTATAAGAGCGAAGTCTTTGCCGCTATCCATGAAACCGCCGAAGCACTTCACGCCCAAGGTGCTATTGACAAAACGACCATGCGGGAATTTGACGAATCCTGCCTTGCCCCGGTGGAAACCATAACGCCGGATGAAATACGGGCCATTCGTGAAAAGGAAAAATTGTCACAGCCTGTCTTTGCGCGGTATCTGAATGTTTCTAAAAATCTCGTTTCGGATTGGGAGCGGGGCGTAAAGAAGCCGGGAGGGCCAGCCTTACGCCTGCTGTCCATCGTCAAGCACAAGGGGCTTGATGCCGTCAGAGTATAGACCGCAGATTGAGGCGTCACGGCCCTTGCAGTGCGGCACTTCCCCGCTCCGGTGTCACTTGCAAGGCCCGCGTCTCTCGGTCTACGAAAAAATTACGAAATCGCCAGATATTTCAAATTCCAATGAATTGACAAATTTTACTTTGTCCGCCCGCCCAAATTCTTCAATAGACGCAACGACAGACAGGGCCAATGTCTTCATCTCAGGATCACCGTCCAGCTTGGCGGCGGTTTCCCTGAAATAGCTTACGGCTTGGCTAAAGCCTGTTTCATAGCCAAAAGCCGCGCCAGACCTGACCACAGGGGTAATTTGCTCTTTTTTCATACCTCTGATTAGACACACGCAATAAGAACTGTCCACCTAATTTTTGTGGCAAATCTGCCACAAAAGACTTCCTGACTTCCGAACACCAAACCACAAACGGGGCCGCAAGTATTCCGTTACGGCGGTGCGCCAAAGGCGCATGGATTGCGCCAATCCTCATACGTTCGGCCTACGGGCTTGTGCAGCTTCGCCGCTTCGCTCTGGCGCTTCCGCGCCCTTCGGCCTCTCTCCTTCCGGTTGTCACAATCCATTCCCTTCTTCACGGAGTCCATGCGGCCACACGCGCAAGCGCGGTCAAAGGCTTGTCGGTATGGCCCACAGGCCGATGAGTACACATTTTCCCCGCCGTGCGGGGGTGCGTCGTGAAAAGCGAACGCACCCCCACCCGCCAGGGAAAATGTTGGGGGGAGATAGCGGAAACCACCAAGGAGAGAAGAACATGAGCGCAGCTACCGACCTTATTATGGATTGCCCCCTTCCCATCATCAGCAACCGTGACAGCCAGGGGAAGGCCGTAAACCTGGATGAACCGTCAATATATGTAGCCAGCCTTTCAGACTATAACGGCGGAATCCTTCACGGTTGCTGGATTTCCTGTTGTTACGGCGTCGATCATGTATGGTGCGAAGTCCATCATATGCTTGCCGCCAGCCCCTATGCGAAGAAGTACGGCGATAAGGCCGAAGAATGGGCCATACACGATTATTCCGGCTTTGACGGCATCGACATTTCCGAATGGGCCAGTTTTGACCATGTTTGCGAACTGGCGGAAGCCCTGGAAGAACACGGCGAAGCCTTCGCAGCCTACTACGGCCTTTTTTCGTCCAACGACATAGCATCTTGCGTTTCCGAATTTGAAGATGCCTTTTGCGGAATATACGACAGCGAGCTTGATTACGCCTACGAACTGGCGGACGAAATGATCCCGCATGACGCGCCGGATTTTCTGACACGGTATTTCGATTATGAAGCCTTTGCCCGTGATTTGTTCATAGACGGGTATTCTTCCGCAAGAATCAGCAACGGCTACGCGATATTCAGAGATTAAAAAAGACATACAATGAAGAGTCCTGCTACCGTTCCCGGCAGCAGGACTCTTCTGTTCTATCGCGCCTTATTACATGGTGTGTTTACAATCAGGATACCCGGAGCAGCCCCAAAAATCGCAACCTTTGTATTTGCCTTTGGCGGGCTTCACAATATGACGCATGGCCTTGCCGCAATCCGGGCATACCTTGCCCGTCGCCTTCTCAAAAGCGCCGACTTCCGCCGCCAGGGCGGAATAGGCGGGAGCCACCACAGCGTTGTATGAAGTTTTTCCTTCCACAATGCCGTCCAGGGCGCTTTCAAGGTTTTGTGTCGTTTCGTACTCCACAAAGCCGAAACGCCCCTTTACGGCGTCATAGAGCGTGCTTCCCAAGGGGGTAGGGACAAACTGATCCTTTTCAAGCGTGACATAGCCCCGGTTCTTTATCGTTTCGATGATTGAAACGTAGGTGGACGGACGGCCTATGCCCCGCTTTTCCAGTTCCCGCACAAGGCTTGCTTCGTCATACCGCGACGCAGGCTTGGTGTTTTTTGTCAGTAGCCGACCGGCAACGGCGGTTGCCTTTGTGCCGACCTTCATTGCCGGAACCGGCAAAGCCGGTTCTTGCCCGCCGCCTTCGGCGTCGTCAGCATCGGCCACCGCCCCGGAGTCTTCATAGACCACCCGCCAGCCGGGGGAAACGATTGACCGGCCCCTTGCTTCAAAAAGGGCTTCTTTGCCGCCCACATCAGCGCCGAGTTTCAGAACCGTGACTGCGTACACGGTATCTTCAAGTTGCGTCGCCAGGGTGCGCAGCCGGATCAGCGCGTACAGCTTCTTGTGATCTTCTGTTTCCCCGGCGTTTTCAACTTCAATATGCGTGGGACGCACACACTCATGCGCCTCTTGCGCGTTGCCTTTCGCCTTCCAGGTTCGCGGCGTGGCCACCACTGGCCACTGACGATCTATGCAGAACCGGCGAATGGATTCTTGCGCTTCCGCCGAGAGGTTGACGCTATCCGTTCTCATATATGTGATGGCCCCGGACTCATACAAACCTTGGGCAAGCTCCATTGTTTTTTTCGGAGCGAAGCCGAGCGCCTTTTTCGCCGTCTGCTGCAATACCGACGTGGAGAAGGGAGCCGGGGGAGCCTTGCGAGATTCGGATTGCGGGCAGTCCAGAACTTCCAAGGTGCGCAGGGCTTCCACCTTCGCGGCCACGTCCTTGTCAAGAAAGTACTCTTGCCCGTCCGGTATCCAATCCTTGCTTATCCATTGGGCTTTCCAGCCGTCCGCCACATTATCCACTGCTTCAAAGCTCAATTCCACGCCGTAATGCGTGGTTGTGGTGAAGGCCGTTCTTTCCCGTTCCCGCTCGACAATCAGGCAGACGCCCGGAGTCTGCACCCTTCCGGCGGATTTGCAGCCGCAAGCTCTGGACAGCGGGCCGGAAGTCAGCCAGCCGTAGGCCCGGTCAAGCACCCGCCGCGCCTTTTGGGCATCAACCTGGCCCATGTCGATCTTGCGCGGAGCGGCAATAGCGGCCTTTACGGCAGATTCGGTAATTTCCGCAAAAGTAATGCGTTTGTAATCCTTGAGCTTGAGGCATTGCCACAAATGCCACGCGATAGCTTCGCCTTCGCGGTCAGGGTCAGAAGCAAGGTAGACTTCCGAAGCCGACTTGACCAAGGTTTTCAGCCGCCCGATGATGCCCGCGCCCCGTTCGGTTTCCTCGTAATACGGTTCAAAATCGGAGTCCGAAAAACCGAGGGCTTTGGGAGGCAGATCGCGCACATGACCGAAACAAGCGGCAACTTTCCATTCCGGCCCCAGGATGCTTTGCAGTTTCTCAATTTTGCCCTTGGATTCTACGATCAATAACTTCATGGCCTGACTTCCTTATTTTGCGGTTGCCTCGCGTGGAAGTCAGTAGTTTTCCCGTTTCAAATCCCTTTGCCGTCAGCAAATTCATAAGCCTAACCCCCTGGACTGGCCTTTGCTTTTGGCGGGAGGCGGCATTTTGGCTTCAAGGCTCTTTTCCGCCGCTTTCGCCTGTTCGCGCTTTGTCTGGCGTTCCTTACGAACGGTTTGCGTCTTTTTCTCCTGCATTTTGACGGCTTCCGTTGTGAGCTTGTGCCCCGACGCCACCCAACTTACCCTTATGCCGGTTTCATGGTTCCGTATTGTCGCTTCCGGTATTACGTCTTTCGTTGCGGAATACGTGCCCTTGCCTTTTTCCAGCACAACCGTTTCGCCCGTCCAGATTACAGGTTTGCCGCCCAATTCCAGGCCCGCGTCCTGTATGGCCTTGGCTAACTCCTGTTCCGGCGTCATAACCTGCATACTCGGCATTTCATGCGTAGGCTTGCCTTCGGTAACAGTCCTTGAACCGGCTTCAAGTTCCGCTTCCTGCGAAACTTCCGCCGTAATGTCTTTTTTCCGCTCCAGACCCATCAGGTGATCGCGTATCTGGTCAGCGGCCTTGCAGCAGCGCATTGCCTCATACTGACTGCCTTCAAGCAGCTTATCCATTCCCGGCACATGCCGGTTGCGGCTGTCAAACGTCGCGCCGGTAACGCCCAAGGAGTTCAGGACGGCCCAAGCCCCCAAGCCGGTAGTCAGTTCTTCCCGGCTCCGGTATGACGAACCGTTAGGGCCGCTTTGCCGGTCAAGCCTGGATTCATGGCCCGTCCAGTGCGCAAGCTGGTTCACTGTCTCGCCTATCAGAGCTTCACGCGAAGGAAAGGAATCAACAGGCGGCATGTTGATCCGATCTTTGAAGCGGTCATAGAACGCTTCCTTGACCTTGGGATCATGGACAATGACGGCCCCGGATGCCTTTATCAAGGCCTCCGCCCGGTCAAGCGCGGCTTCGTTTTCTTCCGCGCTCTTTCCGCGCCCGTATTGCAAGCCGTTGCCCTTGATATCCCAGGCATGAAAGAGATTACCGGCCCTTAATATCGGCTTGTCCAGTTGTACGGCCTGCATTTTCTGTTTGCCGTCTTCGCTTACTTCCGGTTCGCCGTTCTGGCCCAAGACAGGCTCTTTGTCCGTCCATGTAAGGAAGGCTATCTTCGTCGCCTTCGCCCCTTGCATGACGGACAAGCCTTGCGAATTGGCCTGTTTCAGCGTCATAAAGCGCATATCAGCGTCTTTCGCGGGTATCCCCTGTTCCTTTGCGGCCTTTTCCGCCGCGATGGCAAGCGGGATAAGGTTCTGGACGTTGTATTGCGTCCCGGTGACTTGGTTATATGGCAACTGCCCGGTTGTCTCGCGCTGGAAGGGCAAGCCGCTTCCGCGTAAGCCTTCGCGCATTGTGGCGGTCAAATCTTTGTGAAACGCAAATGTGTTGTTATTCCCCTGCATACATTACTTCTCCTTTGCCGTTTACTGTGAGAATTCGATTTTCCACCAGATCTGTCACGGATACGGCTTGCTGTTCATCGACCAGGACGGGAATCAAACGCCGCGCCATGCGACGGGCCGCAGACGCGGATCGCGGCGGGTGCTTCATGGGCCGCGCATGATTGTTGCGTTTACTCTTCCCCATCATACACCGCCCCGCCAGGCCCGAAGGTCAAAAGCCCGTCTTCTGCAAAATCTTCCGCTGAAACGGCCTTTTCTTCCGAAAGGCCCATATATGCGGCCACGTCTTCATCCACCGGAATCGCCAGTGTCGGGTTCGCGCCCAACTGCTCCATCACGGCAAGGGCCGCAGCTTCCAAGTTTTTATCTGTACGCATGGGAATTTCCCCCTTTGCTGAATGGTGAAACACAAGAACCGGCTCGACCCGTTGCAGCGAGGCAACGGGAACAAGGCCGAAATACCGCCCGTCGAAACTGCCGCCGTGGGGAGACAGCACAAGGGCCATGCCCGGAGGTATGCGCCCGTCACGAAGGGCCGAGGCCAAAGGCCGGTGCAGGGAATCCGCTTCCAGGGCATGAAGGCCCGCAGCGTCCATCACGTCACCGGCCACATCACCGTGCAGACCGGCGACTTGCTTCAGCAGCGGACGCAGCCCCGAAGGACAGGAGCCGGAAGCGACATAGCCGCGTTCAAGGGCCAGTTGCGCGTATTCGCCTTCAAGGCAAAAACTCACATAATCGCCCTTGCCCGGAGTGCCCGGGCAGAGGCGATAGAGGCCCAAAGGCAGGGAGGCCGTCACGTTGACGCGAAGGCCCGCCAGCCACAGACCGGAGAGCGCGAAAAAGGCGAAAAGCAGCAGGAAGAGACAGCTACGCATGATTTTCATGTTCGCCGCCCTTTTCCTTGTCTGTCCGGTTCGCTTCAAAGACCGCTTGCGCAAAACCCTTTGGGGTTTCGCTTCGCAAATCGGCTCTCCCCGCCGAGTCGGGGAGGTTGCGTATTTTACTACCCTGTACCGGCGCAAGCGGTTTCGGCTTCGGCATAACAAAGCCGCCGCCGACCCAAAGGCACGTCTTTTTGGTATAAAGATCGTGTTTGCCCCCAAGGTATCCGGCATAATCGCAGGGGTTGAAGGTGTAATCAGGCTTGCGCCAGTATGTTGAAACCATTGAAACGGGGTTTTCGATCAGATACGGCGCACACGACCATTCCGCCAGGCGCACCGCAGCCAGGAAAAGCCGCAGGGATTCCACCAGACCGCCCAAACCCTTGTCTTTGAACCACCGCGCCCCGCTTGCGGCAATGTGAGTGCATGGCGGGAAAAAGGCCGCAAAGGCAACCGGGGCGTTGGGGGGAAGCCAATCAAGCATATCCGCGCCAACGTACACAATATTGCCTTTGCGCCTCTCGCCAGCCTCATGCCGCAAATCGACGCAATAACAGACGTACCCGGCATCGGCCCAAGGGCGGGCCATGTTGCCGGTGTAGTCAAAGCAGCTAAGAACGACGCCCTTATTGAAAGTATTCATAAGAGCCGCCTTCTTGTTTTTCGGGAGCCGGATCAGCCGCCATGCCGCCCACGGGCGCGGCAGTCTGGCTTGCCGTAGCCTGACGGATCACCGGCATCGTGAAATGCAGGGAATCGGAAACCCCGCTTGGATATTCCGTAGTCAGACCCGGAGCGCGGATTTTTGACCGTGCCGAGAAGACCGGATCGAGGAAGTACAATATCTGCCTTCCGTAAATGGGCGGCTTGCCAGCGGTGAAAATGAGCATGTCACCCGGCTTTACCACCCGGCCCAGGCCGTCTTTGACCGGCCCAGGAAGGCGCATACATTCGTCAGGCGTCAGTAAGGGCCGCGCAGTTTCATTGATGCTGACAGAAGCGTTTTTCATGTGCCCCGACCGGGAGCCGGAAAGCGATACCTTCTTGTCTACAACCGTTGTTTTGCCGGTCATTTCCGACAGGGTATTCGCAGTGTCTACGGTGTTCGGCGCATAAGCCAGCCTGATATGGCAGTTTGCCATCAGGGCGTTTTCCCGTCCGTAGACGCCGTTGAGTTGGGTAATGTCCTGAACGATGATATAGACCTTGCCGCCGTAGCCAGCGATATACGCAAGAGCCTTTTCCATGATCGGGAGCTTGCCGAGGCTCGTAAACTCGTCGAGCAGCAGCAAAAGCCTGTGCTTGTATGACTTGACGCTGGAACCGTCCGCAAACTCCATTTTCGCGCAGGTGCGGCGCACAATCATGTCCACCATCAGGCGGATCAGAGGCCGCACCCGATCAATGTCGGCGGGGGATATGACCAGATACAGGTTTACCGGCGCGTCATGGTTCATCAGGTCGTGAATCCTGAAATCGCACCTGGACGTATTCAGGGCTACCACCGGATCGCGGTACAGGGCCAGATTGACCAGAACCGTGCTTATGACGCCGCTTGCCTCGTTTTCGGCTTTGTTCAACATCTCCCGCGCCGACGACGCAATGAAGGTATGGGCTTTCGCGCCGTATTCCGTAGTATCGCTTTGCGGGAATATCTCTTGCAGCAGTGCCGCATGGGGAGCCGCAACCATTTCATTGAACAACTCTTCAATGGTGCGGTTTTCGTCCGCCAACATGCACGAAAGGTCATAGAGCGTTGCCGCCCGCTTCTCTTTCGCCATCGTCATAATGCAGCAATGCAGGAGAGAGCCGCCAAGCATGGCGAAACCGGCTTTTGACCAGTGATCGTCAAGCCCTTTGCCTTCGGGGTCTACCAGCATTGAGGCGATATTTTGCGCATCAGGAATAGCCAAGAGGGAATCAAGGCGTATTTCTTCCAGGGGGTTGAAACAGGCCGATGCCCCGGACGAGTCCGAAGGGTCAAAGCGCAGCACCTTTTGTCCCATCGAGCGCCGGAATCCGGCAGTCAAAGCCCAGTTCTCACCCTTGATGTCCAGCACCAGGGCCGAGCCTTCCCAGGCAAGGAGCGTCGGCAGAATCAACCCCACGCCCTTGCCGCTTCGTGTCGGCGCGAACACAAGCAGATGTTCCGGCCCATTGTGCCGCAAGTACATTTGCCTTTCTTTGGGCTTCCCCAAAAGAGAAGCCCGCAGAAGCGCGGCCCCGGCGAGTTTTCGCATATAGCCGCCAATGTAAACCCCGGCCCCCTCAAAGTAGCCCATGAGCCGGATTTCCGGCTCCGTGGCCCACCGCGCCGAACCGTGAAGCTGCTCATTGCCGTGTAGGCTTTTCATGCAGAAAAGCCATGTGCCGATAATCAGGAATTGCGGAACCAGAAAGAGGGCTTGGCTGTGCGTTATCGCCGTTTCCATGAAGCCATAAGTATCTTGAGCCAGAAAGCGGGCTTGCCAGCCGAAGATTGCCCACGGAGCATAGAGGCCTGCCGCCAGGGGCTTGCCCAATGCCTGATGGAAGTCAAAATAGGCCGCTACCCGTTGCGTCGCCAGCCCCATAGAAAAGACGGACAGGCCGACCAGCAACGCCGCATACCACCAGCGCGGTTTCCTTTCCGAAACCCCGGCACCGCCGCCCAGGCCGTATTGCTGAATTGTGTCAGTCATACGACCCCCTAACGCCATGCCTTAAAGGGCCGCTCAAAAACGAGGTCTTTGGTGATGACCACGTTAAAAGCGTAACCAGGGCGAATTTCCAGAGTGGGCGCAATGGAAATATTTTTTTCCAGAAGGCGCAGGGAGGCTTGCCCAAGCTGTGAAGCCAGGGCCGTACCCATTTCTTGCTGCATTGAGGGCGTATCACTGTCTCCGCCGGACGCATCCAAGCTATCGACAGCATAGGACATGCCCCCGGAGATCAGCGACATAAGGAAGGCCGAGCCGAAGATCCGCAGATAGTGGTTGTTTACCTTGTCGTTATATCCGGCATAGCCGCTCTGATCGGCCCCAGGCATGGCCTCAAGGGTGATTGACGAGCCATCGGGGAAAATGATCCGGTTCCAGGCCACAAGCACCCTGGATTGCCCGTAAACCACGCGGGAATCGTAAGCCCCTACGAGTTTTGAGCCTTGGGGAATGAGCAGATGCCGCCCCCAGGCTGTATCGTAGACGTTTTGCGTTACTTGTGCGGTAATGCTTCCCGGCAATTCGCTGTTTATGCCCGTCACCAGAGCGGCGGGAACCACAGCCCCGGTTTTCAGTTCATATGGTTGCCCTTGTGTCCGTACATGCGGGGAAATCCAAGAGCCGTCAGCACCGGCCCGGCCAAAGAAACCTTCTTTGTCCTTTGCCGCAGCAGGATCGTAGTTTTCACTCGGTTGCACCGGCAGCGTGACGGAAGAGGAACCGGGAGCAGCGCCCCGACCAGCAACGCCGTCCGGGCGCTCCGCAAGGTTCTGGCTTGCGGCAGCTTCGCCTTTTTTCGCGCCGATAGGCGCGGAAAGGGCTTCCAACTGCGCTTGCGCCTTCATGCGCCGTAAGTTTTCAAGCTCTTGCCGATATTGTTCCGAGTGTTCGCCCGACGGCTGAACAATGATCAACGGCTCTTTCTTGTTCGCAGCCGGAACGGGCAAATCGGGCTGGACAATCGCCGTATTGGAAGGAGGCAGCAAATTCAGCCCCCGGCCTTCGCCCATGAGAAGCGGTTTTTCCTGTTCTGTAATGTCTACGGGCTTTGTCGTTTTGCCGTCGTCTTCTTCGTTGTGCGCAAAGTTGACGCTGTAGACCAGGACGGCGATCAGGAGGCCCGCGCCGAGCAGCACGGCATACAAAGGCCAGCGGGAGAGCTTGAAGGCGGTAATGCGCTTTTCAGCGGGCATGATCAGACTGTCAGGGGATTTATCTGTCATTGTCGCCCCCGAACTTATCCACAGTAGACGAGTAGGCGCGGCGCGCTTTCTCTTCCACCCGTTTAAGGAGAGGACGCTTGAAATCATGCGGCGTGGCGCTTCGGCCCGCTTCCGGCTGTCCGCTTGCGGAATACGCCCTGGAAACGGCTTTGCCGTCGCTGAACCGCAGTTGCAGATAGTAGGCGGCGTCCTTTTCCAGAACATCCAGGGTATAGGCGACCGCAACGCACCCGTCGGCATCAGCCGGAACGCCCGTTGCGGACAGGATTGTGAAGCCTTCACCACGCAAGCCGTTTTCAAAGGCGATGGCAAAGGCATTATCCGCCTTTTCGGCATTCAGTATTTGAAGCTTCGTATGTCCAGGAGGGTACAGGCCGACAACATAACCCGCCGCATCGGCGGCAATCATGGACGGCGCGGCATTTTGCGGCACTTCGCCGTAATAGGAGCCATGAAAGCCCTTGCCCGCGCAACCGGAAGCAAACAGCACAGCAAACAGCAGAAGAGGAAGAAGGAGGCTACGCATTACTTGTTCCCCCTCTTGATTTCCACTTTTTCCTGATCGCCGCCGACGCCGAGAATCAGGGCTATATGGTCAAAAATGCCGTCAACAATGATTGCCTTGTCCTTGACCCGGTAATTGACAATCACATCTTTGCCGCCCTTGCGGACGAGCAACACCGGCATTTCCGTTGATTTGGCGGATTCGGGCAGACGAATGAAAATCTGTCTGCCGTCGTCATAGACCCGTTCCGGCTTCCATTTCGGCTTGCCCGAAACCGCGTAATTGAAGTTCAGCGCCGACAAATCCGCCCGTTCGCCATCAATTTCCGTTGACTGCCAATGTTCGGACTTGGCTTTCTGTTCCGTCCGCCAGGCTTGGCGTTGTTTTATGGAATCGTTGTATGCAAAGCCCACATAAGGCGTGTGGCCCTTGCGCTTGGAGATAAAGCGCAGATGATAGACCCGGCGATCCGTTGTAATGGCGCAGTTCGTTTCCAAACCGGCATCCAGCGGCTTGATAAACACATGCACGGCCAACGACGCCCCGGAGCCGGAAGAACCGGAATCAACCTGCCAGCGGGCCGTATCGCCCACAAAAATATCACGGACGGTTTCACCTTGTTCCAGTTCCACATCGCAAATCTGGAAAGGAGAGGCGACGACGCTAGGCATTGTCGCGCCGTGGACATAGATGATTTTTCCCCCAGGCGTGAGAACCGGATCGATATTGCGCCGCGCCCAATCCTCGGAAAGTTGCAGGGCTTTGCGCTCTTTGTCGGTCAGTTCAACCGCGTCAGGGCTGATAAAATCAAGGGGAGGCGTCGCCACCGGCTTGTTTGCCGATTCGGGCAGCGCGGGAGGATACCCCGGAGGCGTGGCGGCGGCTTGCGCCGGGCCCACGCCCAAAAACAGAAAAGCGGTTAAGAATACGAGGCCAAGCAGCGCCAGGCCGGGGCAATGGGTTTTCTGCAGCATGACAAATCTCCAAAGAGGCCGTCATGCGGCGCGGTGTTGGGGCGCGAGGCCCGCAGCAGGAAGCGGTTTTTCATTATACTGTCCTATTGCCCTTGCGGTTCGGGCAGTTTCGGAGCGGTGGAGCCAATGACCTTTCCGGCGCTTATGGCGGTCAGGTAGATGCCGCCGGGGTTACGCAGAATCACCACATCCTGCGTCGGCGGCTGGATCTGGATCGTCACCGTGGCCTCAAACTGGTTGGAGTCAAGGACGATACCGGCGTGGCTTCTGACCGTTTCCGTCCATTCCACCCGGTAGGAATCGCCGCTGACAGGCAGGGGAAGCCCCTTGATTTCAACGTGTACCAGCTTGCCGGACTTGGCAATTTCATAGGGATTGTTCGTTTCGTACCACTCGCGCATAACGCCCTTTGCTGCACCCGCCATGAAATATGAAAGCCGGTCGATCATTTTTTGTTGCAGTTCCACGTCCGCTGTGACCGTCCGCCATGAGCTGATACACTGTGCAATTTCTGCCTGAATGAGCCGCCGAGGCGTCGAACTGGCGGAGTCCGCCCTTGCCACCGCGCCGATTTTGCCAAGCTGATCCACTTCAATGATGTAAGGAACCGCCTTGACCTGGGAGGACTGCACATAGTTGCAGGACAGGGAAACAAGCAGGGCCAGCACCGCAAGGACGCTGAAAATGCGCCACTGGTTAGCTCGGCTGATATAGGAGCCGTATCGTTCAAGCCATTCCTGCCGCCCGTCAAAGTAGGGATTTCTCCCGGAATCCTTTGCGGGCCTGGGAGCGGCTTCTTTCTTGAACCAACCCATTATTCACTACCTTTGTTTTGAGGGTTTGCCGCCATCGTCGCCTTGTGAACCCTTTCCTGCATTTCCGAGCGTGTGCGGGAGGTTAGCGACCGTTCCCCGCCGCTTTTCGCGTCACGCCGCGCCCCCATCATGGAACCGGCCATACTGGCGAGTTTGCCGAATCCGCTTTTGCCTTCGGTGTTCGCAATCTTTGAGGCGTCTTTGACGTTCTGAATGTTTTGCGCACCGCCGACAGCTAGAGCGCCAGCGGCCAGGGCCGTGCCGCCCACAGCAGCGGCAGCGCCCAGGAGATTGCCCCCGTTGACGTGGGAGCCGTGAATAATGCCGGAAACAACATCGGGGAGCGATTTGACCAGGGCCAGAAGGACGACGGACGCGCCGATAATCACGAAAATGTCTTGCAGTTCAGCCGCCGCAGTATTGAAGGATTCAATGAACTGTATGCCGACCGACAAAACCAACTGCATGACAAAGAGCTTGAAGGCAACGGAGAGAACATAGCGAAGCGCGTTTATCGCATAGTCCCGAAAGAAGGCAGACCCGCCGAATCCCACCAGAATAAGCGCGGCCATCATGGCAATCATGGCTTCGCACTTGATTAAGACCACTTGCGCGGAAATCAGGGCGAAACAGACGATGATAACGAGCGCCGCCACCAACAAGGCAATGGAATTGCCCGGCGACCACACGGAGAGCTTGGAGAGAATCAGCTTCACCAGCTTCATACCCGCCAGAAAAGGGCCATCCGAAGAGATTTGCGAGGAATTGAGTTGCAGGCCTATGCCTTTCAGGCCGTTAATCAGATTCCACGACCATTCCTGATAGTTGTTGATAACCGCCAGAAAAAAGCCCGCCGCCAGTAAAAGCATAACGAACTGCTTGAATATGTCCGCGATCTGATCGCGGTTCAGGGCAGCTTTTATGCCCAAGAAACAGACTTCCAGGGTAACGAGCCATTGAAAAACCAGTACCGCATACTTGCGCAGAACCGGCTCCCAGGCCGAAGTTTTAGTGTAGAACTCCTTGACCAAAGTTGATACAAAATCCGCGTCGGCAGCGGCAAAGGCCGTTGTGGGATTCAACAACGAAACCACCAACACACAAAGGGTAATCAGTCCGATGAAGAAAACCGCATTGCTTTTGGTTGCGCTGTTCGCGTTCCCCTTTTCAGCTATGGCCGCTGATGTGACAGGCGCATGGAAAAGCACGGAAACCGATTCTTTAACCGGCAAACTACGCACCGTCGTAATAAGTGAAGACAATATATCCATAGGCGAAAACTCCGCTGCTATCACGATTGAAGAGGATAAAAACCGTTACGTTGTGAGAAGGACGGGAGAGAAAGACCCCATTCTGGTAGCGGTGCTTCACGACGCGAATTGGGCGCAATTCACAAATCATATTTTCGGAACGAAAACCTTTGTCCGCACAACCCAGGACGAAGTAAGAAATATTCTCTCCGCCCCCTCACAACCGGAACAAGACCCGCTTACGTCCAAGGCTGACCCGTTCTAGGACTAAAATGGATCGGCCTTGGAGTTCAGCCCGCCGAGGCCGTCTACTTTCGTAGCGTCGCGCCAGGCTTCTTGCCCCATCTGGCTTTCTTTCTCCTGCTTCATTTGTGAACTGATGGAGTTCTGCACTTGCGTTGCCATGAGTTCCCGCAGTTGGCGGGCTTCCTGTACTTGCAGCGCGGAAAGCTGGTTGCCCGCCATAATTGCCTTCATTTGCCCGTCAGGCGTGGACAGCAGATTGTCCAGGTAGGATTGGAACTTGGAGGCGTCCCGTTGCAGTTCGTTCAGTTGCGCACCGGAGAGTTGAAAAGCCGCTTGTGACGCCCGATCCACGTTTTCAGACCACGCATCCCAAGATGCCTGATACTTTTCCGCCGCCTTCGCCATTTGTTCCGGGCTGGCCCCGGCAATATCGCCAAAAAGGCCGCTTTCCGGGTACAGTTGGGTAAAGATAGATCCAAGCGAAACCACGTCACCACGTAGTGTTTTCAGTTGCCCCGTAAGGCTTGCAAGTTGCGTCAACCGGCCTTTCAGTTCGTTGACAAGGTTTGCCGGGAGTTGCGCCGTGTTTTGCAGCATATTGGCGTATTGCTGGATATTCTGCCGCACCATTTCTATTTGTTGCGCGGTTTGCGTTACAGCTTCATCATACTGTTTCAGCAGGCTTGAAAGCTGTTCCATGTTCGTGACCCTATCCAGAAGTTGCACAAGGTTCGTTGAGCAGTTCTTACAGAAGAACGAGGCTGCGCTTGCATTCCCGACCATCAGCACTACGAACAGCGCGGAAAGGAAAAGTACTTTCTTCATATATGTGTCCTCATATCGCCTGACATTCGCGCAGCCAGTAATCTTGCCAGCCATCGGGGCCGTGAACTTCGGAAAGCTCTTTGATACGGGCAATGCTCTCTTTGTCGGAGGAACCGACAAAAGCCAGGGTTACAGCCCCAAGCGCGAGTTGAATCTTGCGACGGCCTACAGGCGTCACAACGTAGTAGTCCCGCTTGGGAGTGGCGTTTGAAATGATGTCTATTTGCCGGGTATTCAGGCCCATATCGTAGTAGAGGGCCGCTTGCCCTTCCTGACGTGCCGCAAGGTTCGCCAGAAAGATTTTTGTGGGGCAGGATTCGGTCAGAACGTCCAGAATGCCGGAATTTTTCGCGTCCGACAGGCTTTGCGTCGCCAGAATCACGCAGCAGTTGGCCTTGCGCATGACTTTCAGCCATTCGCGGATTTTGGAGCGGAAAACCGGGTGGCCGAGCATGATCCAGGCTTCGTCCAGAATCAGGATCGTCGGTTGCCCGGTCAGGCTCTTTTCAATGCGCCTGAACAGGTACAGCAGAACCGGAATAAGGTTTTTCTCCCCCAGGTTCATCAGTTCTTCAATTTCAAAGGTGGTGAAGCTGGATACACCCAGGTTGTCCGACCGGGCATCGAGCAGCCGCCCCATTGCCCCGGCTTCGGTGTAATGGCGCAAGGCTTCTTTCAAGCCCATGTCTTGCAGCCGGTGAACAAAGTCAGTCAAAGACCGCATATGTTCCGGCGAGGCCCGCAGACTGTCCAGGGCCGTATGAATCGCGTTGCGGTGTGCCGGTGTGACCGTCACTCCCTGCAATGCAAGCAGGGCTTCCACCCATTCAGCGGCCCAGGAAAACTCTTCTTCCGACTCGCTGATCCGTTGCAGCGGAGCAAACGAAAGGTCGGAGGATTCCCCGATATTATAATGAGTACCCCCGGAGCCGTGACACAAGGGGAACATGGACATGCCCTTGTCAAAGGCGAATATTTGCGCGTTCCGGTAACGCCGGAACTGCGCGGCCAACGCCGCAAGGAGGGTGCTTTTTCCCGCGCCCGTAGGCCCGAAAATCAGCGTGTGGCCTATGTCGCCATGATGAAGGTTGAGCCAAAACGGGGTTTGCCCGTCCGTTGTGCAGACCGCCAAAGGCGGGCTATCGGGCGGGTAGAATGGGCACGGCGCACCCGGCGCACCCGTCCAGACGCTTGCCAGGGGCAGCAAATCCGCCAGATTGAGCGTGTTCACCAGCGGGCGGCGCACGTTCGCAAACGTGTTGCCCGGATGTGTGCCGAGCCAGGCTTCAAGCGCGTTGACGCTTTCAATCCGGCAGCCGAAGCCGAGCGTTTGCACTGAGCGGCGCAACTCCCGCGCCCAATCTTGCAAAACGTCAAGATTGTTATGCAGCAGAACAATGCAGGACGTGAGATACCCCGCGCCCACATAGCCCCCTTGCACTTCCGTCATTGCCGTTTCGGCGTCTTCCGCCATCAAGAGTGCGTCACGGTTCGCCCGTGCATTGGGGTTATTCAGGAATTGGTCAATGACCCGGAAAACCTGTTGCCGCCAACCCTTACAATACGAACGTATTTCCTTCACGGCATCATATTGATCGAGGCAGATAAACCGCGTCGAAAAGCGGTACTGAATCGGGAGGCTGTCAAGTTCGACCAGGATCGCGGGCCAGGACTCTTGCGGCAAGCCGTCAATGCCCAAAACCATTACGTATTGACCGCCGACCTTGGGAACCACGCCCCCGATCAGGTCTTCACTCCCCAGGAGCGCGTCAAGGTACATGGGCGTATCCGGTACGCGCATGGGGTGAAGATTGCCGCTGACGCAATGCTGGATGTGCGAAAGCAGATCGGATTGCCGGTATGCTTCCCCATCATCATAATAGGCGTCGTATTCTTCCAGGCGCTTCATGCGCAGGACAACCGAAAGCGCGTCTTCAAGTTCCTGCAACGTCGTTTCAAAGCGTTGCAAGGCTTTTTCTATGCCGCTTCCGGTATGCACCCCGGCTGAAATGCGCTGTTCAGCAAAGTCAGGTTTATAGGTTACTGTCAGAACGGTATTCGTGCCGTAACATTCGTCACGGCTGAAATAGCGCCGCCTTTCGTCGTCAATCATTTGCGTGATGCGATCAGGGAAGGCGCTTTTATGCGCTTCCGGGTAGGCTTGGCTGGAACCGCGCACGGCATCCATGTGCATGACCCACCCCGTACCAAGAAGTTTCACGGCCTGATTCACCTGGGCGCTGATGTATGCGAGTTCATCGGGCGTGGACGAGGCAGTATCTTGCCCGCGCACTTCCCATGCGGCGGTAAGGCTCCCGTCCTTGTTCAGAATAACGCCGGGGCCAATGAGCGCGGCATAGGGCAGGAGATCGGAAAGCCCCTTTGCCTTGCTGCGGAAATCATGGAGTTTCAGCATTTTTTACCCCCGTTCACGCACCAACGGCCTGTTTTTGAGGGGTAAAAAAGCTGTTGTTTGATATGGCGCAACCATACCTTTGACATTTGCGGATCAGCCTTTGCCATGCGCCGCAGGGCAAAGACCGCGAACAGCCAGAAGACGGCAGCGGACACAATGGAAATGAGGGTAAGGCCACCGATGCCGACCAGCAGGGCAATAAGCCCTGCCGTCAGCACCAGTTCCCTTTCCGCCCCCAGGACATGATTGTGCCTGTGCAGGGATTGATGGATCGGGATAGTGCGCATTACCCCACCAGCGCCCCGGAGAAGGTAAACACGCTATTGACGATACTCCCGGCAAAAGCGATGAAGCTGATGCCGAAGACGACGCCGAGCAGGAGCTTGAAGCCGCCTGAAATATCATCTTTATTCATGATAAAGATGATGCCGCACAGCGCCATTGCCACAATGGAAATCCACTTACCGGCAGGGCCGGTAACAGTATTCACCACCTTTTCAAGTGGGCTGGAAAATTCCGTGATGCCCCCGGAAGCGGCGGCAATTTCAGGGAAAAACAGCGCAAACGCCATCAGGCCGAGCAGCGCCAGGCCGGGGGTACGAAGGTTGCTACGATTGAGAAGGGGTTTTGCGTACATGACTGTCTCCATAGAGGCCGTCATGCGGCGCAAGATTGGGGCGCGTGGCCCGCAGGATTATCTTTCTTTTGTGGCACTTATCACCAGGGCATTGAAACTCTATAATCCCGACGTCAAGCACCCCCTTTGCAAGCAGTTTGTTACAGCGCGGGCACCGAATTTCAGGCAGAGCGTTATTGATATTGGTCATACTTTCCTGCCTTCATGCGGCGACGCTGTAGAGAACGTCGGTATTGTAGCTTTCCGTTTTGGCGTTGAAGCCGTTGACCCGCACAATGCTCGATATGCGCCGCTGGTTATCCGGCGTCTTTTCCATGTAGACCGCCAAATCCACAGCCCTGCCTATGAGCTTTTGCTTCGGGCCAAGCCCCGCTTCCTCGACCAGTTCTTCCAGGCGTGGAAGCGCCTCTTCCGCACTGTCCGCGTGAAATGTGGAGATTCCCCCCGGATGCCCGGTGTTCCAGAGTTTCAGCATTTCCAGGGCGGCAGCGTCGCGCACTTCCCCCACAAGGATACGTTTGGGCGCATAGCGCATACTGACTTTCGCCAGCTTTCGCATGTCCACTTCCGCGAGAACAGAGGTGCGCAGGAAAACGGAGTTGGGGCTTTTGGATTGCAGTTCCGCCGTATCTTCCAGAATGAGCAGCCGATGCGAAGGCGTAAGCCGGAAAACCGCGTCAATGACCGCATTGACGAAGGTAGTCTTGCCGCTGGATGTGCCCCCGACCACAACGATATTCAAGCGGCGCAGCACCGCGTCTTCAATGATGCGCACGACTTCCGCCGTGACGGAACCGGCAAGCATGTATTCTTCCAGGGTAAAAACCCGGCTCGCCTTTTTGCGCAGGGAGAAGGACGGCCCAGGCCCGACAATGGGCGGAAACGTGCCTTCAAACCGGGAACCGTCAAGGGGAAACTCGCCTTCCACAATGGGACTCTTTTCGTTGACGGTCAGTTTGAGGGCGCTTGCCACCAGATACATGATGGATTCCGCCGCTTTTCGCGGAATTTCCCCTATCCGTTCATGGTCTTGCCCGTATCGCTCGATCCACAGCGAGGAATCCGGGTTCAGCATGATTTCAATAATGCCTTCGTCTTCCAGAGCGCCAACCATCAGCGGCCCGCAGGCAAAGCGCAGATTGTCCAGAAGGCGCGTATCTTCGTGCGCGGCAATCATCAGCGCACCCCCATCAGCACGAACGCAATGACGTTGATAATCGCGGAACACGCGGTAATGGCCGCAAGCCAGGAAAGATTGCTCTTGAAGGCTTTCAGGCGGGAATCATGCTCGTTGAAAACCGCCTTGATGCCTTCCACCGAAGCCGAGGAAAGGCCTTCCTGCAACGCCTTGACCGCTTCTTTGACGCCCTTCATGTAGTCATCGGTTTTGTCGGTCATGAGCCGGGACAGACCCGCCTCATGTCTCTTTTGAAGTGTCTGGACTTCCCCCAGGTAGGCGTTCAGCATCGTAACGACCATCAGCACCGGATCGTCCAGCGATACCTTGCAGTCATGGATTTTCACCAGTAGATCACGGACGCTTTCAATGGACAGCCCAATGCCATCAGGCAAAAGCGGCTCTTTTTCGGTTTCGGCGGCAGCGGGGGCGGGAGTTTCCACGGCAGCTGCTTTTTGCGGCACTTCGGGAGTCTGCATAGCTTCTGTCATGCCAGCCCCCCTACGCGGATATTTGCGCCGCTTCGACAGCGGCAATCAGTTCGTTCCAATACCGCATGAGGCGGGAGCGCACCGCAATGCTCTGGCTGGAGTTGATAGCAGTTTTGAAACTTTGGCGCTTGGCAAACAGGTTTTCCAGGTCTTTGCCGATAGTGGCCTGATTGCCTTGCGGAATCGGCACAAGGGCATGGAACTGATGCGAGTATTCTTTATAGATATTGAATGTTTCAAAAGGCTTGCCGTCTATCTGAATCTCCCCGAAGTAGTGATTCAACCAGATCACTATGGGCGTCTTGGGAAAGCCGCTTACCAGGAGGTTCAGACCGGCAAGCGTATCAAGAATGGCTTGCCCGCCCGTTATGACCGTATGCAGGAAAACGCGGTGTCCGTTGTCTTCCAGCAGTTGAATGACGTCGTTTTCCTTCAGGTAGCCGCCGAGGGCGACGAAACTTGACGCGCCATTGTCCACAATGGCATGGGCTTCCTGGGGCAGTTCAAAAATGCCTTCCAGAAGATCGTCAAAGGCCCGGACGTCAATGTTGTCCTGCTTCAAAATGTGCAGCCGGGTGACGGAAAACTCCTTGAAGCCCGTCAGGGTGGCATTGACGGGATCGGTGTCATAAGCGACAACCTCTTTGCCGAGGTGGAGCAAGACTTGATAAAGAATTGCGGCAATCATGGATTTGCCCACGCCGCCCTTACCTTGCTGGATAAAATGTACCGTTGCCATATTTCCCCGCGTAGTTGTTGCCTCGCGTGGAAGTCAGGAGTTGTGTTTTCAAAATGTTCATGGTTAACAGCCCTTGCTAAACGAGTTTGCTTACATCAACGTCTTCAAGCTGCCCGAAGCCCTCTTTTTTTGCCGGTACCCGCAGGGGGGGTGCAGCAATAGATTTTGGCGTGTCTTTTTTCTCTTTTTGTCTCTTTTCCGGGTTTTTGAATTGCTGCAAATTCCAGCAAAACGAACGATAGGCCATGGTTAGACGCCCTTTTTCTGTGAGTGCGCTATAAACGTTGAATTTGTTAAAACCCTTGTCCAGCATCGACAAAATTTCTTCCGCGTTTGCAAGAAATTCAACTTTCGCCGCGTTTCGCGCTATCTTGCGTTTGTTGGCGTCCATAGGGGTTATTTTCCTTTGCCCTGGATTGTGAGGGCGTTATGCAGCAGATCGTGCTTTGTTTTTATCCAAAGCTCGACACGCGGATCGAGCGGTTCGCCAAGCTCCACCTTTTTCCGAATATTTCGGAGTTGCCTGTCCGAATATTGAAGGTAGCAAGCAACCTTTGACGGGCTCCCAAGTACGGAATAAAACCGTTCAAGAATTTGTTTCATGCATTTCCCTTTGGTTGAAATTGGGGCAATATATGCCGAATTTTTCGACCGGATAGCATGATTTGTCAGGCCTGTACGGAAACTTGTTCCGCCAGACCCGAAAAAAAAGTCAGGGTACGCAGAGGTATGAATGAAATTTTATGCGGAGAAATTTGAGAGAGCTTTTGTGCAGCTTGTCGTCAGAAAAGCCGGTTGCACGGAAAGCGCCTTAAAAGAATTTGCAATTAAGGTATGGCACGACAAAGACGAAAAACGCGCACACGAAAAAATCAAGCTGCTTACAGAGGGCTACCAGGGAAAGCGTGCGGGAAAGCAGCAGCGGCTTGTTTTTGGAGATGCGCAGCGTATGGCCCAGGTTTTGAATCAACCGCTCGGCTATCTGGTGACGCTTGCGGAAGAGAACGTGAAACGAGAAGCGCAGGGCTTGGAGCCGTATTGACTTTCACAAAAAATCAGTCACTATATTGTTGGGAGAGTACCCGCATTTTGCCCGGCCATGAACTTGTAACGGGCAGTACGACGGGGAGAACAAGGGAAGGCTGCTTCCCCCAGGCGTCCCAAGTCTGGCTGTGAAAACCGTTCCCTTCGCCCTGCTCAAAAAGGAGTAAGGCCATGGAAAAAGGAACCACAGCAGACAATTTGAAGTCTATTCAGGCGGCAATGGACGCTTTACGTTCCGAACTTCTCAAGTTTTCAGAAGAGCAAGCACAGAATGACACAAAGGCCCGCTCCGACCCCCTGCACCTTCCCCTGATGCACTCTGTAATGACCATTCAGGAAGCGATGCGCACCTTCATATCAATAGCAACAGTGCGAGATAAATAAATCTTTTTGAAAACCCTTCTAAAAGACTGTTCCGATTTTTTCGGAGCAGTCTTTTTTTATCAAAAAATATTTTTATTAAATTATTTCAAAGGAAAAAATTCTCAAGGTACGTCACGGTATGGTGCAATACACGAGTACCCATCTTGAATTATGCCGATTTTTTCGGTAGCTATTTCCGCGAACCATTAACCTATATTGCCCTACAAAAAGAGGAAGGAAGTTTTGTATCAAAGCAAAGAGCTTACCGAGACAGAGCATGAGTTTGTTCAGGTGTTCATTGACAGCTTACCCCCGTATATTGCGCGAAAGCAAATTGAAAAGTGCCTTGGTGGAGTTATAGCGAATCAATCGCTCTCCAATGCCGATGCGACAGGAGAAGGACCGGAAATTGCCTATAAAGTTGGGCGAAATATCGTGTATAACACGGAAACCCTTCTTGTATGGATTGCAAAACGCTATGGAGTAGAAAAGATACACAAAATGCAAAGGCGGCTTAAAAAGACGTAGGCAACCCTCGCCGAATGCCGCATTGTTCATCACTCCGTTGCTTTTCCAGCCGCCAGGAACCGGGTTTTTATGGAATAATGCGCCTTGACTTCATGACACAGCCATGTCAAAAAAATAGCCATATACAATAGAGAGAATCATGAGCACAAAGAAAGTCCATCGCCGGTGTCCAGCCGCTTCCGATGGCGGTTCCGCCGTCTATAGTAGCACGGCTTTTGCTTCTCTCTCTCTCTCTCTCTCTCTCTCTCTCTCTTAACTCCACTATATATGCGCTTTTTTTCAAAAGCGCGATTTTTACATTTGTTCGCCCGGACGCGGTTTTCCGCCTCCAGGCTCTTTTTTTGCCTTATGCCGTGAAGAATGGAGCAGGTAATTTTTAATACTTTTTTGTAAGGAGGAGAGCCATGACAGAATCCGAACAGTATGATTTCATCATATATGCCTTTTCAGACGTTCATTTTTGCGGGCACCCTCCAAAGGGTGATTTTACAGATTATAGCAAGGATATTAACAAGAGCATCAAAAAATACATCAAAAACGATAAGGACAAGTGTACGCGTAAATATGTCGTCATACCCGGCGATTTGACAAGAGACAATCAGGATGATGACGATACGGCCTATCTATCGGTCTGGAAAAATAAAGATTCGAATGGGTTCGTCGTTTGCGAAGGCTTTGGCAACCACGATGTATATATTGAATATGATGTTTCACATGCAAAGTATTTGGGACGATATGAGTTTATCGCCAATGCTCAGGCGGATTATAGAAGAAAGGCGTTGAAGGATAATGAATATATCGCATTATCCGTCAACCAAAGTGTCGATTTGGCTGACCCGCAGTACAAAGACGCTTACTACAGATGGTCGCATGTTGTTGGAGGCGTGCGCTTTCACTTCATTATGCTCAATCTTGGCATGGGCGACGATGACAGGAACATAAAATACTATAATGCTGGCAGGCACTTCTTCTATAAATCCAAAAGATTTCTTCAAAATTCCCTAAATGCGATCGGAAAGCATGAGCCTATCATCATATTTCAGCATTACGGGTTTGAGCACAGCGGTGGTGAATATGACTGGTGGCCCCAACGCGACCAAAATAGTTTTCTGAAAGTGATCTCAGGCTACAATATAATTGCCATGGTTTATGGACATTCTCATTGCTTCGATGCTCAATCATCTGGAGAGAGTGATGACGTAGGGTATACCAAACGAAGGTTTTTCTGCGTTGGTTCTGCAAACAGCGAATATGAAACAGAAGATCCAGATAAGTGGGCTATACTCAAGATTAAAGTTGCAGCCGCCAAAGACGCCCAAGGCGGAGCAATAGTCACATATGAAAAAATATCCGGCGCTGTCGGCAAAGAGGATTCTGCCGAATCAGAATTTATAGAAGACCCCACAGAAATATTCACTCCGCTATACGCTCACTATGTCCGGCATCAAACCCTCAAGCCCGGTGGCTCATGCGTATTTGATTTCGACTTTGATATCAGTGACGAAACCTACATTACAGGAATCAAAGACTTTTATCTCAGCTTTGGCAGCACGGATCATCATGTAAAAAAGCTGGGTGTAAAGCTTAAATCCGAGTTGATAGGCGAACGTAGCGTCAAGATCAGTACATCGGCAACCCTGGCTGATGATTCAGGCCACAAGCTAGTTCAAGCTCAAAGCTATATCACTGTTGTGGTTGTCGCATACCCTAAGGACAAACTTAAGGAAGCAGAAACAGAAACCATATCCGCCATACAGGCCTTTAATTTTGAATTTAAAGGCGATGACCATCATTTAAAAGAGTATGGCGTTGATTTCAAAGACGGCAAGTGGAGCGGGTATATGTCCGACAACAGCGGGCACAAGGCCAACAAATCTGTAGTCGGCAAATCGATCCAATTGCCAAAAGCCCTCAAGCTTACCCTTATCCAAGGTAAAGCGCCGTTGTCAGCCCCCAACACTGCCGTCAAAGAATATGCCTTTCTGCTCAACGCATTCAAAATAGCACAAAGCAATGACGACAGCCATGTATGCTATACAGGAATTGTATCCAATGTTTCCTCTGATGGCGTCAGTTCAATCTACTTTTTGGAAGATGACAGCAAGAATCATGCAAACGCCTCCTGTTTTGTCAGTGGATATTACATAATAAATTCTACTCCATGAAAGTAATCACAGTTAAAACATGGGCGACATATATTTTCAGTACAATAAATACTCTATAGCACGGAGGCTGTTAATGAAAAGGAAGCCGGGTATGCCCTATAACATGAGTATGCGGCCTCTGGCGCGAACACACTTCTGGCTGGCCGGGCTGCTGGTCTGCCTGCT